>JAEUWE010000370.1 GCA_016791465.1 Pseudobdellovibrionaceae bacterium | reverse complement strand
CGATCGAGATTGCGTGGCGCGCTCCAAGAGAGTATCCGGTCATCACCACCTGGCTAAACTGATTGCGAATTTCTGGCGCCAAAACAGATTCAATAGACCGGCAAAGCGCCGCCACGGACTGGGTGTAACTGGTTCGACGATCTTTCGGCATCAAATGAAATGCAAAGGTCCAATGCGATGGGCTCGGCAGAATCAGAACGGAAAAGTCGCGACGGCGAAATGGCTCCGAAAACGTATAGCTCAAACCATCCGTCGAATTGCCGACCAGGCCCGAAATCACAATCGCCAAACGTTTTGAATCCTGCGGCGACCAGAACGCCACAGGCTGCGGAACTCCATCGGCTGGATAGACCGACGGGATCTTGACTTCAAACTCACGCGGAGGATGCGGCAGCATCGTCGGTCGGTAGGTCGCCGCCATCGGCGTTGGGGCAATGGAGGATGAGAAAAGAGCGCCCAACACCATCAAAACGACGGCAAGTGAAATGGCTCCGAAGATTCCAATCTTACGCCTTTGACTCATGCCGCCCCCGCGCCTGGACTTGAGTGTTTACTCACACATCCTCTAGGTTGGTTCATCGGGGGATAACATGACCGCAAAAAAGCACGTCGCCAAGTCAGGTAAACAACAAAATCGCTCTGCTCGCTCACAAATGGTGCACGGCCAGCCGATCACCGCAGCGTGGAACTTCTCACGCCATCTCATCCCGCCGATCACCTCCAATACCACTTACCGACTCGATTCGCTCGACCGCGGCGCGCGTGGATTCATGCAGTTTGGTAGCGATGAGTCCAAAAATAAGGAGCAGATTCTGATCTATGATCGTCTCGATGAACCCAACACGCTTCTTCTTGAGGAGCAGCTGAGTCTTCTTGAGGGCTCGGAAGCCGCGGTGACTTTCGGATCAGGTATGGGCGCGATTTCAGCAACGCTGCTCTCAGTCTTGAAGAGCGGACAGAAGATTGTTGCCCACCGCAATCTTTACGGTTGTACCTATAGTCTGCTCACTGATTGGCTGCCGCGATTTGGCATCGAGTCGAACTTTGTCGACGTCACCTGCAAAGAGCATCGCCAGCTCCTAAATGATAAGACTGTTCGCGTTTTGTATTTCGAATGTGTATCAAACCCAAGCCTCGATCTCGCTGATCTGCCGGCAATCATGAAGGACGTTCGACAGATCAACAAAGGCCGCAGCGAAAGCGATCGCATTATCGTGATTGTGGACAATACTTTTGCAACACCATGGGCGCTTCGCCCGCTCGAGTGGGGTATCGACATCGTTGTTCACAGTCTCACTAAAAACATCGGCGGCTTTGGTGTTGAAATGGGAGGCGCCGCGATGTGCGCCAAGAAGTTCGAACGCTCTTTGAAGCTCGCCCGCAAAGACTTTGGTGCGATCTTGAATCCAAAGTCAGCGTGGCATGTCACGGTACACGGCATTCCGACGCTGGCCGTTCGCTTTGAGCGACAACAGAGAAATGCAATGGCTGTTGCACGCTTCCTCGAGAAGCACCCCAAGGTGGAGCGAGTGCTCTACCCGGGCCTCAAATCTCATCCACAATACGCTCTCGCGCGAAAAATGCTGCGAACTCCGGAGGGTGAATTTGCTCCAGGCACCATGATCTCCTTTGTTCTCAAGGGCGATATGGGTCGCTGTCGAAAGTTTGTCGACCACGTAGCGAAGAACTCTTACTCGATCACGTTGGCCGTGAGCCTTGGTTTAACGAAGACGCTGATCGAAGTTCCGGGCTACATGACTCACTCGGCGATTCCGAAAGATAAACTCGCTGGCTCGGGAATTGATCCACGAATGATTCGACTCAGTCTTGGAATCGAGGATGAAAGAGATCTCATCGCCGACCTCGACGCTGCGTTCCGCTCGCTCTGAGTCCTTGCCTCGAGTTCCGATAGCGCGGTGAACTTTTGTCATGGGACAAAGTTTTTCGCTTCGTAAAGCCGGTTCGATTTTTGGCTCGATTGGTGGACGCTTTGACGCCTCGGAGGCGCGCAAATCATTTCCATCAGGATCGAAGGTCGGTTCTTATTTTGATGTCACCGAACTCGGGCGCGAGGTCGGCTTTCTGAGGCGTCCCGAGAAGCCGCTCGCCATCTCGATCTTTGTCACCAAGGGCGGTGTTCTCAAAACGACCCTTACTTTGAATTTGGCGCGAATGGCCGCGCTCCACGGAATTCGCGTCTGTGTTGTTGGTCTCGACATGCAGGGTGACATCACGCAGGCGCTGGGCTGCGCTGGACCCGACGAGGATCAGTCCCTTGAGGATGCGTTGAAGACTCTGAATTCACTCAAAGGTCTAGCTGATTTTTCGCAGGGTCAAACCTCGCTCGACTCCATTATCTGTCCAACTGAAATTCCCACGCTTTTCTATATTCCCGAAACACCCGACCTAGTAGGCCTTGATCAAAGCCTGCTCTCTCGCAATCGACGCGAGTACTGGTTGAAAGAGAACGTCGTCGATCGCCTCAAAGAGTCCTTTGATCTGATTCTGATGGATTGTTCGCCAAACTGGAATCGCCTGATCAACAACGCTCTCGTTGCGAGCGATGCGGTGATCTCGCCCATCGAAAGCAAGATCAATAACTTTAGGAACCTCAAGACTTTTCGCGCACTGATGGCCGAGTTCGGCCGCGACATGCGGCTTGAGTTCAAACATCTCTTTGTTCCGACACGCCTCGTGAGCTCACGGCGTCTCTCGCGAGAGATCTACGAGTGGTACCGCGCCAACCTTGAGACGTGCACTGCCTACTCAATTCGCGAGGGCGTCCAGGGTGAAGAGGCCACTGCGCTCCGCCTGTCAATTCCCGAGCATTCTCCAGGCTGTGCGGCTGCCGCCGAAATTCGACTTCTGCTGAGCGAGATCGCGTCGGCTCTTGGTTTTGCCGCGCCCGAAGCTGAACAGCGTTTAATACTGGATCACGCCAAACTCACCGGGACTCCGGACCGAGCAACCGAACTTTCGATCGAGGTATAGAATGGCAATTGGACTGGCTCATGTGAAAAGTCGGAAACTTGAAAAAGTGCCCATGTCAGAATCGAAGGTCGTCATCCAGACGTCTGATATCACGACAGCCGCTTCTCCAGCTCAGGACCGTGTGTCGCAGAAAAAAACGAAAGGTGCTCGACGCAGCAGCGCTGGCACCGTCGACTTTGAAGAGCCCGAGTCGACGTGGATGAATTGGAGCGCAAATCGCGTGACGGCGGCCCCTGCCTCTGTCGCGATGGCCACGCTTCAGCACCTCTGCGCCCTTGAGGATCAACTTTTAGGCTGGGCAGAGTCGCAGATTACGACTCGCCTGCACTCTCAGAAGTAGACGTACAGTCCGCCAAGCGCGACCAGACCCGAAGTCGTCGAACTTGTTGTCCCGCCGTTTTGTTGGAAGCGATAGACCACGTCACCGCGAACCGCCACCGTGTTACCAAACGGGAACCATTTCATTTGTCCGCCACCCTGAAACCGAAGAGTTGTTGCACTCGTCTCAGCAGAGCCAGTTGTGGTTGAAACCATCGCATAGAGGGCCTCAGCGCCAGCTCCATATACGAGCTCCGTTCCTGCCGTATTGGGGACTACGTTGTAGTCAAAAAAACCGCCTACACCAATCGTCCGCGAGCTCGAGCCCGTTGTCGAAGTGTAGTAGAAGGAGCCAAGTCCACCGTACTCCATCTCGCCCTTGTTCCATCCGTATCGACCCGATAGATCCAAGGTGCTTGTTGAAGTACTTGATGATGATGTCGTCAGCGAGGTGAACGACGCCGATCCGCCCACAATCATTTCTCGTGAGCCGGCACCATGGCCAGCCGTCATTGAGCCTTCCGATTGTCCTTCACCGACTTCGATCAACTGACCAACTCGCGGCTTCACATCGTCGGGAAACTGCACGATCGCCTTTTTTCCTTGAACTTTAAGAACCTTAGCCTGCTGGGCCTGCACCGCTCCCGGCAGGACCGTGAGCGCCACCAGCACAGCCAGGACCGAAACTTTGTTGAATACCATGTTGAAATCCTCCGATGACGTAATGCCTTTAGCCTACGCTGAGCTTCAGTTCGCTACAAATGAGCTCAAGACGATGGTCCTGCCCCGATACTTAATTCATGCCGAAAACCCTTCGTATCTTTCGGCACTTACGCGTGTTAGGGTCGCGCACCTATGAAATTTTCTGATCTCGCACTTATCGAACCGATCCAGACAGCCATCGCTGAAGCTGGTTACACCGAACCAACCCCCATCCAACAGGCCGCGATTCCGACCCTCCTTGAGGGCCGCGATCTGCTCGGCTGTGCCCAGACCGGCACCGGAAAGACAGCTGCTTTTGCGCTGCCCATTTTGCAGCGCCTTGCTCAGAACCCACGCCGGCCAGAGCCGCGACACGCGCGAGTTCTGGTGCTCGCTCCGACGCGCGAGTTGGCCATTCAAATTCATGACAGTTTCCGCGCCTATGGTAAGCATCTGCGCTTCAAAACCGCGGTCGTTTTTGGAGGAGTCGGCCAAGCTCCTCAGGTCAAAGCTCTTTCATCTGGAGTTGAGGTTTTGATTGCAACTCCAGGTCGACTCCTCGATTTGATCAACCAAAAGTATTTGCGCCTGAGCGGTCTTGAGGTCTTCGTCCTCGACGAAGCCGATCGCATGCTGGATATGGGTTTTATTCACGATATTCGCAAAGTCATCGCGATGCTTCCGGCAAAACGTCACAATCTGTTTTTCTCGGCAACTATGCCACCTGATATTCGCAAGCTCGCAGATTCTATTTTGACTGAGCCGGCCTATGTCGAGGTCGCTCCCGTTTCGAGTACGGCCGAGCTCATCGAACAGTCGGTGATGTACGTTGAAAAAAACCGCAAAAAGGAACTTTTGCGACACGTTTTAAAGAACCCGGCCCTCAAACGCGTGATTGTCTTTACAAGAACAAAGCGCGGCGCCAATCAGGTCAGCGAAGTGCTCGAGAAGAGCGGCGTCGTCAGCGAAGCCATTCACGGCAACAAGTCGCAATCCGCTCGCCAAAAGGCTCTTGAGAACTTCCGCGCTGGCCGCACGCGTGTTTTGGTTGCAACTGATATCGCGGCTCGCGGAATCGATATCGATGGCATCACCCATGTGATCAATTTCGAAGTGCCCAATATCTCTGAAAGCTATGTTCATCGCATCGGCCGCACCGCTCGTGCCGGAGCACCTGGTGCCGCAATCTCATTCTGCGATGCTGAAGAGCGCTCGTTTATTAAAGACATTGAGAAGCTGATCGCGCAGCCCATTCCTGTCGATCGCACGCAACCTTATCATTCGAACGAAGTCGAGAACAGTCGCCTGCTCTCAAAAGGAAAAGCGAAAGCCGCAATCGAAGGCCGCCAAGGCGGTGGTGGAAATCGCAATCGCCGAGGCGGTCGTCCACAGCCCGGTGGACAGCGCGGTGCCAAAGCTGGCAATAGTGCAAACAGCGGTGGCGGTGGACGCCCGCAACAAAAGCCTCAACAGAAGTCGCAGCACGGCGGCGGAAAGCCTGGCCCCGCGCCTAGCGGCGGTTCGGCTGGAAGTCGACCTCAACCGCGTCGATAGCTCGCAGAGTGCTCGCGAGACAGGTCACCTCGTTCCATGAGTTTTCCTTTACATCCAAATCGCTCTTTGTTGTTCTTTCGACATGGAAGTCGCAAGAAAGATCGATTTGAGTCTGCGCGGAAAGCCCTTTCTGCTCGCGCCACTGCCCTTTGTGGTCATTGTGATCTATGGGGCACTCTTTGCGGACTGGCCAAACGAATCCGAAAAGAAAGTCCTCTCAGTCTTTACCGACATCGTCTTGTTCAATACGCTTCATGGCTACTTTACTCTTGCCATGATCTTTTGCCTGCCGGCAGCCGGTGTCTGGTTTAGACAGCGCGATGCTGCCGGACGCCGCTCGTTTTTGCGTTCTTCCTCGCTCCTCGCCTTTGCACTTTTTGTTTTTACTCTTATCTTTATAAACGTCATCGATGCCCCCGAGGGATTTCGAGACGGCTCTCTAGCAACATTCGAGTTTCTTCTACCACTCGTTGCTCTACAGCATAATCTTTGGCAATCGATGGGCCTCTCTATAGCGCTTTCGCACCTCGAGCGCAGCCCCCAAGACAGTCCCGCTCAACAAGAAGAGCAGCAACGCATCGGACGCCGTGAACGCCAGTTGTTTATGCTCATGCTGTTCATCGGCTATGTCCCGCTCATCTTGCGATGGATGGGAAAGTACGTGCCGAGCTGGCTGCCAACCCAATGGACCGTCGAAGAAATTTCGATGGCCTCAAGCTTTGCCATGCTCGCTTGTGTCGGCGCGATGCTTTACAATCTCAGCACGGCGACCAAGATCAGTTGGCACCGAGGCGCATACCTTCTGCGCCTAATCACATGGGCCCTCGTTCCTATTTCTCCTTATGGCTACTACACAGCGGCCGCAATTCATGGCGTCGAGTACGCTTTTGTACTGGCACTGATGATCGGGCCGAAAGCGCATATGCGAGTATTCCTGGGGCTCGCGGCGTTTCTCGTACTCGGCATTGCCCTACGCGCTGGAACCTTTGCATTTTATGAGTACGAACTGGGACAAGCTCCGCTCTGGATCGGTCTGATGATGGCGGCTGGACAGGCCCTCGCGACACTTCACTATCATCTTGATCGCGAACTTTTCACGATGCGATGGCCAGAGAATCGACACTTCACAGGAGCCCCACTCCTGCGGTCAAGTTAATGCGACTCCGATATCTCCTCCTCACTCTTGTTTTGCTCGCGACTGGCTGCCGGACATCTCCGATTCTTGAACCGACAGCCGTTGATACACCCGAGG
>JAEUWE010000424.1 GCA_016791465.1 Pseudobdellovibrionaceae bacterium | reverse complement strand
GTCTCTACAGGGCAAAGCGGCCGCAGACTTTATCGCCGTCAACACGGCCGGCGGCTACAACGTCACGCAGGCTAACGTCGACTTCGTATTTTCACCATCAAACTTTCCTTCGCTCACCGCACTTCTCAACGGGACAAGTCCGGTCTACATGAAGGCCTCTGATCCAAACGGAGCGCAGTTGCCATCCGTTGCGGCGGCGCCAGGCGCGCCGACCGCAGGTTCGATTTGGTATAATAACACGACGAATACTCTTCAGTATTACAACGGCTCGGTGGTGAATACGCTGTCCGCCGGTGGTTCGGGAACAGTGACCTCTGTGGGTTTTTCGGCACCATCTGAATTCACTGTCACCGGTGCTCCAGTAACATCGAGTGGAGCGATTTCACTCGCTTGGAATTCGCGTCCCGCCAATATGATGTTTGCTTCTCCAGACGGCGCCCCTGGTGCCCCAACCTTCCGTGCACTTGTCGTAAACGATATTCCGCTGCTTCCATGGTCAAAGATCACATCGGTACCGGCGACACTCGCCGGCTACGGCATCACAGATGGCGTGATGAACAGTGGCAACACGCCATCGATCCAATCAGGCTTATTTGCCGGTCGCCCTGCCGCTGGAATAGCCGGTCGCCTCTATGTGACGACTGACACGCTCATCATCTATCGCGACAACGGTGCCTCATGGGATGCAATTGGAAGTGCTCCAACAGGTGCTGCTGGCGGAGACCTCACTGGCACCTATCCAAACCCGACGCTCGCTGCAAGCGGCGTCACACCGAGCACTTATGGCACAGCCTCGATGATTCCGACATTCATCGTCGACGCGAAAGGCCGCATCACCTCCGCCAGTAACGTCGCTCCCGCGATCGGCGTCGACCAGCTGGTAAGTGGTGTAAGCAAATACTTCAACTACGCGCCAAACGGAACCCAGTGTGCGACCGGTGAAACCTTACTATGGAATAGCGGCATGACCCGTTGGGAGTGCGGTGCGCCAGGTGCACTCGGCGCAGCGGGCGGCGACTTAAGCGGTGCCTATCCAAACCCATCAGTGAGCAAAATTCAGGGACGTACGATCGACCCGACTGCCCCATCAAATGGCCAAGTCTTACGTTACAATGGCGCCGATTGGTCGCCGATCAATTTCTCAATTGGTCATCTGTTAACGTCGGCTGGACTCCAGCAATTTAGCGGATCCTCAACGTGTGCGAGCAACCAGACGCTAACATGGTCATCTCTCACCGACACATTCACATGTACGGCAATTCAGATCACCGGAACTCAAATTAACATCGCTTCAATCCCTCCCGATCGCATCGCGGGTTACGCTCCTTCGCAGTGGACAAACAGCGGCAGCGATATTTACTTCAATACTGGCAATGTCGGTATCGGCACCACGACTCCGATGGCTCCTCTTCATTCGCGCGGAACCGGTCCAATCAGTGTCGTTGCCGAGAGCACGAATTCAAAGTCTATTTTGCAGCTCAAAAATTCGAGCGGCTATGGCGATATCATGCTGGAATCGAGCCCCAACTTCAATCTCGGCATCGGCGCCGCCTATGGTGTTACGGGCGCAAATAACACTCTCGTCGGAATCAGCTCCGGAGTTTCACTCAGCGGAAGCTCCAACACCACTCTCGGAAAATCCGCTCTGCAAAATGGCCTCGGCGCGAACTACAACACCTCTATTGGAGAATCGACCCTCGCGTCGACAACAACCGGCGGCAACAACACGGTCGTCGGCTACCAAGCCGGCGCTCAGACAATCACAGGAGCGAACAACACCTTTCTGGGAAAACAAGCCGGCTACAACGCCAATGGTTCAAGTTCCGGTAACATTATGATCGGCACCAACGCGGGCCCCGCAACTCCGACGGGCGTCAACAACCAACTTTGGATCGCCAACAGCCCTGGCACTCCGTTAATCTTTGGAGACTTCACAAATAGCAAAGTCGGTATCGGTACGGTCAGTCCACAACAGAAACTCCACATCGCCGATGCGACCTCGGCCGGCATCCAGATGGATGCCGGGGCCAAATCCTTCTCCGTCAGCACATCGGCCGCCGGTTTTAGCATTTACGACCACATTGCTCTAGCTGACCGTCTGGTTGTCTCCAACAACGGCAACATCGGCATAGGAACAGCATCTCCGGCCGCTAAACTTCAAATCAACGGCGGAGCGCTGGTCGTTCAGCCCCAAACAATTCCATCGGGCTCAATCGTGGATTTATCATTGAGCAACACGCATATTCTCCAGAGCATTGGCGGATCCGCTATCACCTTGAACAACATGGTTCCTGGCGGAAAGTACACGCTAATCGTCGAGGATACCACTTCGCGAACCTATAGCTTCCCCGGCTGCCCAACTCAGAAGTTCCAACCCTCAAACTCCGCAACAACGGCATCAAGTCACACGATCTACGAGATCACCTATACCGGTACAAACTGCTACATCAAATGGCAGAGTGGATATCTGTAAGCCCACCGCCACCGTGGCGGTAAACGGAACACCCTTTGCTCTCTTTCCCTATGTCGCGTGAACGGCCCGAACGACCGATTGCGCGACCTGAGTTAAGTACATGAAATTTAATCGCAATCGGGAAACAGCCCCAAAAGGCATCCCGGTGCGAGATGACACCGCACGAGCCGATTTGGGCGCAAGGTGGTGTCGAAATTTCACGTCTTCACTTAAAAAGAAGGGATCCATGGAACGCATTGGCAGCCTCATTCACCACGGCGAGATTCTCGCGATCAAGACCCCCACCGGGTCGGTCGTGGGCTTTCACGCCCGCAGCCTTGAGGTGGCCGCACTGGATCCTGAGATCTGGAATTCGCTTACCGCCAAGAATGGCGGTACCGCCAACGTGGCGGCGATTCAAGAGCTCGAAGACTGGAGCCGCTCGCTCGATCCGCGATCAAAAAGCGGCCGGGTCGAACACGCCATTCGCAGCCTCACCATCAACGTCGCACAAGTCTGCAATCTCGCTTGTACCTATTGCGCAGCCGGAGGCGACGGCACCTACGGTTCGGCGATCAAAAAGCCCGAGTTGGATCGTGTCCGCGAGCAACTTGCGATGCTCCTCAGTCACGTTCCTCAAGGTGAGCGCTTCGTTATCACTTTCCTCGGTGGCGAGCCGCTTCTTGTACCGGAACTGATCACCACCATTGCTCGCGATGCCCGCCTCATGGTCGCTGGCCGAGGCATCGAACTGCGCTTTGATGTCGTCACCAACGGCACGCTCGTTACACCTGAAATCGCGGAACTCCTGGCGAGCCTCAAAGCCCATGTCACTGTCTCCATCGACGGCGCGCCGGAGGATCATGATCGGGCTCGCCTAACGAAATCAGGCAAAGGCTCAAGTCTCGCCGTTTTAAAAGGCCTAAACGAACTCGTTAAGGTCCGCGAACGACTCCATAGCCTCACCGCGGGAGCCGTCTTTGGTGCTCACAATCTGAATGTCGTTCAAGCCTATGAGTTTTTGGCAGATTATCCCTTCGACTCAATCAAGTTCGACTTCGCGGCCGAGGCCGGCGACGAAGAGGCATCGCGAGAATACGCTACACAGGTTGCGGCGGTCGCAGACCTCGCGTGGCAACGAGGGGGCGAACAAGAGCTTCG
>JAEUWE010000380.1 GCA_016791465.1 Pseudobdellovibrionaceae bacterium | reverse complement strand
TTAGTTCTTTGATTCGGATTCGCAGTTTATCTAACTGCTCGTTGATGACTTCATTGGCTTGGCGACACGATTTCGCGGTGCCAGAACGAACGTTCAGTAGCTTCTTGATTTCTGCGATCGGAATATCGAGCGAGCGACAGTGCGCGATGAATTCGATCGCGGCCACCGCGTCGGAGTTGAAGTCTCGGTATCCGCCCTCGGAACGTAGCGGTCGCTTAATGAGACCCGATTTCTCGTAGAAACGAATAGCGTCAATTGAGAGACCGGTCTTTTTTGAGACTTCGCCGATTTTCATGAGCCGCAGGCTACCACTTGACCCTGGTGTAACTCCAGGGTGTTGAATAGTATTTAGAACGGAGCAACATGGGAAAAAGCTGCTGCGAAGCCAAATCAGCCGAACTCGCGAAGTTGCGCGAAAAGCAAGGAACCGTTCTCAAATGGGTCCTTGGCATCAACGCTCTCATGTTCGTCGTTGAATTCACTTTTGGCTGGCTTTCACGTTCTTCGGCCCTGATGGCCGACTCACTCGATATGTTCGGCGACGCCGCTGTTTACGGATTCAGCCTCTTTGCTTTGAACCGTGGTGCGATCTGGCGTGCGCGAGCGGGGCTCTCTAAAGGCGTCATCATGGCCATCTCTGGTTTTGTTGTCCTCGGACAAGCGACATATCGCTTTTTGACGGCTTCGGTACCCGTCGCAGAAACGATGGGCGTGATTGGCGCCGTGGCACTCGCAGCTAACGCGATTTGCCTTGTTCTTCTCTATAGCCACCGGGCCGACGACATCAATATGCGCTCGACCTGGCTTTGTTCACGAAACGATATCGTGTCGAATGTGGGCGTAATCGTCGCATCCGTTCTTGTTGGCTTATTGAATTCGGGATGGCCAGATCTAGTCGTCGGCGTCGCAATTGCGTGCTTATTCCTCAAATCCGCTTACGAAGTCATCAACGAAGCACAAGACGAGCTCCGTGCTCCGATGGTGACAAACTGATGCGCGTCTTCTTGATCATGCTGATTTTCTTCTCCTCTTGTTTTGATCCCTGCATGATCGAGGAAATCTCACATTCGTCCGGCGCAATGCTCGGCCAAACCGTTATAAGCGATTGTGATTCGAATCCTTCCGCTGAAGGGTTTTGCGAATCCGAAGAAAGCTCGAAATCTCACCGCGACAACCATTCTTCGCATGAGGCTTGCCAGCACTGTCACGGCGGCCACGTTGCGACTTCAAATGCCGTTCCGATGCCGACGCAGATCACGACCGTAGTTAGTCGGTATAGCGTCTACGCGTTCAATCACGACTCGCCGTCGTACGGGACTCTCCGACGTCCGCCGAAAGTTTGATCTTAGGGGCCAAACCCAATCACGATCGAACGCCATCAATTTCTTTATCAAGAATTTTACCAACGAGGTTTCAAATGAAACACATCGCTATCTTAGCGATTCTGCTTCTCGCCATGGGCAAAGCTTCAATTTCGGGGGCTGCACCCGGTGCTGAAGCAACGGAACACAAGCACGGAAGCCACCCGGAGTGTCCGCTTCCCAAAAGTGCGATGGATGTCGTCGTCTGTGCGATGGCAGAAAGTCCAGTCGCCAAACGGGCCAGGCTTGCAACAGATCAATCGAAATCACTGGTTGATATCGCAGGACAGATTCCAAATCCGGAAATCGATATTCAATCCGCAGCGGGACGAAAAGACGGAGGCGACGCTTCGAGCACCGACATCGGTCTTTTGCAGCCGATCGAATGGGGCGGTCGCCGAAGTGCTCGAATCTCATCTGCTGAGGCTCAAGGAAAGATCCTGAGCGCTGAGCAACGAGAAGTTCAGGCCGATCTCGTGCGTGAAACCGTTCGAAATCTACATCGATTGCGTCAAGTCGAGATCGAAAAGTCTCTTCTAAAAGAAACGGTCGAAACTCTCGAAAGGATTATCTCGCAGCAATCGAGTCGTCCGGCGCTGACGCCTGATCAACAAGTTACGCTCACGGTTTACCGCATGGCGCTCGCAGATGCGAAAATCAAGCAGTCTGAAATGTTTGAGGAAGAGCGAAAACTTGAACATTACTTTCACGTATCGACTGGGCATTCACTGGCCGAGTTGAAGCCAGTTTTGCCGGCGGCTCCCACCCAATGGCCGGAGATTCCGAAATTTGCTGGCGAAAGCTCTCCGGCGATCATGAAAGCAATGGCCGATCGTGACTTTGCTCTTGCGCGACTGTCTAGCGAAAAGTCTCTGGTTTGGCCGCAATTGCGTCTGGGGCCGATGGCGAAGCTAGAGCGAAACAGCGTTCAAAACGAGAATCTGTACGGTTTGCGTTTGATGATGGATCTTCCAGTCTTCAATCAGAATGGCGCCGGCCGTGCCTACGCCAATGTCGCGGTTGCGCAGTCAGAAACCTTGATTCAACTGACACGCGATGAAGAAAGCCACGAGCGCGCTGAGCAAACGAAAGTTTACGCGAGTGCCGTCGAGGCTCTCAAGAATTCGCCTTCAGTAGATTCGATCCTCAAGGACTTCAATCGCAGCCAGGGAGCCGTGCGCCGCGGCCTCATTGCGGGCTCGCTCCTCATCGAACTTCATCGTCAACGTTCCGAACTCATTCACAGTCGCAACGGCCGAGAGCTAAGAGCTATTGAAGCCCTCTGGCTGATTCACAAATTCGACGGCCGCATTTTCACGGAGAAACCATGAAAACACTAAAATTACTCGGGCTCTGCGTACTTCTCTTTCCTCTGGCCGTTTTTTCGGACGAGGAGGAAATGTCGTCACGTTTCGGCCCAGGGAAAGCCATCGAAGCCTTTTCAGAAGAAGACGGCTTTAAGATGTCACCGAAAGCCGTTTCGACTCTCGGAGTACGTTTCGAATCAGTTCGCGGTTCGGGACCATGGCGTATTCCGAAGTCGTCGCTCATTCATATCAAGCAATCGACAGGCGTTTACCGACGATACGACGGATGGATTTCGATGGTCCTAGTCAAAGTCGTATCACAGACAAGCGAGACGGCATTGATCACTTCGCAGGATCTTGAGCCCGGTGATGAGATCGCATCTCACGGAGTTCAATTCCTACGAATGACTGATGCTGATCTAAATGCCGGCACCGTTGATACGTGTGCCCATTAACAAGAGGTTCGATTTATGATTTCAAAATTAGTTCGAACGTCCATTCAGTATCGCTGGCTCGTCATGCTCGCAACGGCCTTGGTGGCCTTCGCTGGATGGATCGCGTTTACGAAACTTCCCATTGATGCGGTTCCTGACATCACAAATGTTCAGGTACAGGTGAATACACCGGTCGCTGCACTAAGCCCCGAAGAAATTGAACGAACGGTCACCGTTCCGGTTGAAATATCGCTCAATGGTATTCCCGGAGTGACCCAAGTTCGTTCGATCACTCGCTTCGGAATTTCCCAGGTCACGGTGACGTTCGAAGATGACACTGACATCTACCGCGCTCGGCAGCTTGTAACTGAGCGCTTGCGAGGAGTGGCGGAACAGCTTCCGAGTGGAGTGAGTCCGACGCTGGGCCCCGTGTCGTCTGGCCTTGGCGAAATCTATCACTATGTGATTGAAGCCGAGAAGACAGCCGACGGCCCTGAGCGACTAGCGCAACTTGCTGAACTAAGATCTCTTCAAGATTGGTACATCAAGCCGCGTTTACTTTCGGTAAAAGGTGTGGCTGAGGTCAACACGATTGGCGGTCATGAGAAGCAATATCTCGTCGAGCCTGATCCGAAAAAGATGTCGGCGCTGGGTGTTCACTTCTCTGACATCGAAGACGCCATCGAATCCGCCAACAAGAATGCTGGTGGCGGCTATGTTGAGCAAACTGCAGATCAGTTTCTCGTTCAAGGGTTTGGTCTGTTTAAGTCTCTCGATGACATTCGAAGTGTTCCCGTTAAGTCGCTAGAAAATGCGCGCGTGATCTCGATCGGCGACATCGCGAACGTCAAAATCGGCCGCGAACTTCGCACGGGCGCTGCTCTTCACAACGGAAAAGAAGTCGTACTCGGCACAGTCCTTATGCTTCTTGGAGAAAATTCGAGATCAGTATCGATTCGAGTGGCCGAGCAGATTGAAGCGATCAAGCAAGGACTTCCACCTGGATATAAGATCGAAGCGGTTTACAATCGTTCCGATCTGGTGAATGCGACCTTAAGCACAGTTGAACACAACTTGCTCATGGGCGCTGTGCTCGTGATCGTTATTCTTTTCCTGCTTGTTGGGAATCTGCGGGCGGCTCTAATCACGGCCATCGTCATTCCGCTTTCGCTTCTGTTCACGTTTATCCTGATGCGAAGATTTGGGATCTCGGGAAATCTTGTGAGTCTTGGCGCTCTGGATTTTGGGATTATCGTCGACGGAGCTGTCATCGTGCTCGATAACAGCGTTCGTCATTTACACGAACGAGCACAACAAGCGAAGCGTGCTCTCACACCTCGCGAAGTTAACGAGACGATTCACGATGCAACTCTTGAGATCCGAAAGTCAGCGGGATTTGGCGAACTCATCATTGTCGTGGTTTTCTTGCCGGTTTTCGCCTTCGTCGGAATCGAAGGTAAGATGTTTATCCCGATGGCCGCCACATTCATCTTTGCAATTATCTCGGCACTGGCATTGTCGTTCACGTTTGTGCCGGCCCTGGCAAGTCTGATTCTAAAAGGCAAAGTTGAAGACAAAGAGCCATGGATCATGCGGAAGCTCCATCAGCTCTACGCACCCACGTTGAACTGGAGCCTGCGCTCAAGACGTGCCGTCATATCGATCGCCGTCGCTTCGATTGTTTTGGGAGGAATTCTATTTAGCCGCCTCGGCGGAGAGTTTCTTCCACAGCTCAACGAGGGATCGCTTGCGATTCAATTCATTCGACCTGTCACAGTCGGAATTTCTCATTCCGTTGCGCTTGAAGAGAAATCACAAAGTATCATTCGTGAATTTGGCGAAATTAAAGATGTCTTCACGCGAATCGGAACGGCTGAGATCTCGACCGACCCAATGGGACCGAACATCGCCGATACTTATTTGATGCTTGAACCAAAAGAGAAATGGCCGATTGTAAACGGGTCGCGCAGAACGAAAGATGAACTCGTGGCCGCCATCGTTGCGGAGCTTGAGGAGCGAGCTCCGGGACAGCGTATCTTGGTCAGCCAACCCATTCAGCTTCGTTTCAACGAACTGATGGAGGGAACCCGTGCCGATGTGTCTTTGAAGATCTTTGGCGAAGATCAGGTCAAGATCACAGAAATCGCTGAGCAGGCCGTTGCCGTCATTCAGAAGATTCCGGGTGCGGGCGATGTCGAGCTGGAGGCTAAAGGTACCGTTACTGTCCTCGATGTTTCTCCAGACAAAGAAAAGCTAAAGCGACTCGGAGTTTCGGCGAAAGAAGTTCTCGAAACCGTCGGCGTCGGAATTGGTGGACACGAGGTCGGAACATTCTACGACGGAATGAAGAAGTACCCGATTGTCATACGCCTCGATGACGACACGAGAAGCGATATGGAGTCGATCAAAAAACTTCCTGTGGGAATCGCAGGCGGTGCGACCCTACCGCTGAATGAAGTGGCATCTCTTAAGTTCGTAGAGGCGTTCAGTTCATTTAGCCGAGAACAGACGAAGCGCCGAATTGCGGTCTTGGTAAATCCGCGAGGCCGCGACACAGAGTCATTCGTCAAAGAGGCTGAGGCGAAGGTTCAGCAAGAGGTGAAGTTACCTCCCGGCTACTACATGGAATGGGGCGGAAATTTTAAGAATCTCAACGAAGCGAAAGATCGGCTATCTGTGCTGGCACCGGTCGCATTGCTCTTGGTTCTCTTGATGATCTACGCTGCGTTCAAAAACGTGGTCGAGGTTGCGCTTATCTTCCTCTGCGTTCCACTGGCCTTGGTCGGCGGGGTGCTGGGTCTGATCATCGCAAGGATACCATTCAGCATTTCTGCGGGTGTTGGATTCATCGCACTGTCAGGTATTGCGGTTCTAAATGGTGTGGTCCTCGTAAACTACTTCAACGAACTGCGGGCGCGTGGAATCACGGGTTCGAACCTTGTCAAACAAGGCACGGCTTTACGTCTCCGCCCGGTTTTGATGACGGCGCTAGTTGATGTCTTCGGATTCTTGCCAATGGCCCTTTCGACAGGCATGGGTGCCGAAGTTCAACGACCGCTCGCGACCGTCGTCATTGGAGGCATCATCTCATCAACGCTGTTGACGTTGATCGTGCTCCCAGTCCTCTATCTCGCTTTCGAAAAACAAATTGAACGGCACTCACATTTAGCAACAGATTCAGAACAGAAAACATAAGGAGTAGAAATGAAATTTTCAGTTATCGCATGCGCAGTTTCGATTGTTTTTGGTACGTCCGCTTTTGCTCAAACCTCAACGCCGGCAAGTACGCCGACATCGAAGTCGACAGCGGTTGAGCAATTGACCAAGACCGATAAGAAATCGCGCAAAAAGAAAGTTTTGATGTGTGCGGAGTGCGGTAAGCCCGAATCCGAGTGTGAGTGCGAAGGTCACCACGGAAAAGGCGAACACAAAGACGACCACTCTAAAGAAGCATCAGAAAAGAAGTAGGATTTATGAGCTTCGCCAAAACCCGCAGTCGCCAAGTAGTCGAAAGTTTTTTGAAAGAAGCGGAACTGGCTTCGGGTCGAGGCGACGTCTCAAACGCGTGGGCTTTGCTTGCGAAAGCCCACATCATCTCTCAGCCATTTGCATTGCCACATACGCTCGTGCATTGGCAGATGCTTTCTCTCGCTTTGCGCACGCAAAACGTCAGGGAGATCACAGGTCAGATTTTTCGCCTGTCGGTGGCAGCCCCGGGTTCGATTCTCAAGAAGTATCCGAAAGGAAACCCAGGAACGAGCGACGTCAGCGCATTTCAGCCGATGCCGATCTCGACGGAAGTTCAATCTATCATCGATCGAATAGAGACTACGAAGTGAGAACTCATCCTTCGCTCCGTGACACTTTGACGGGTTTAACATTTACATCGGCAACGCTACTCATCGGCTACCTGGCCTTCGGCTTTTGGACGATGATGATCTTTGCGTCCGGTTTTCTCGGAGGGTTGGTTCTCTGGTGGTTTTTCCCCAGCTCGATTGACTTCGCTCGCCTTCGTGTTCCGTACTGGAGCGCCCTTGCATTGTTTCTGGTCCACAGGATCGAAGAGAAAACGATGGGCTTCTTTAGTTTCCTATCAGGAGTGACTGGCGTCGCAACGCCTGAAATCACATCGTGGCCAGTGATCACGCTAGTCCTAATCTCCGTCGGAGCATGGCTGTCGATTCCAATTCTAGTTAAACGCAGAAAGCCCTTTGGCTACTACCTGGCGTGGACCTTCTTCACCTCGATGGGAATCACCGAACTTGCGCACTGGTTGGTCTTCCCATTCTTCGTCGATCACCCAGCAACCTATATTCCTGGAATGGCTAGTGTCGTTCCACTCGCGCCTGTCGCCTGGTGGGGAATGAGTCGCCTTAAATCTGGATCTCGAAACTAGCTCTCGACTTAACTATGAGCGATCGCGTTTCCGTTTCTGACTAACTCGATACTTCGATCCGCACGACTTTGAACACCATTTTGAATCAGGACGACCGATAAAGAAATTCTGGCAACTGCGCATTCGGCACCGTTTTAAGTTTACAAACGATCCGATTGCGAGAAGGTGTGCGACACCGTATGTGACCGCCAACTCAGGATCATCGATCTGATCTGCATTAGCTACGTGACGCCAATACGGCATGCCTCGAGCCGAATGCATCAAGACGTGATGATAGCGAACGTGGGCGATTCTTGAGTTGAGTTTCTTAATTACGTCTTCCTTGACTCCTTGGGCGACGAACGTGTCGAGCCATTCATATGCAAAGATACACTCGGCGTCTCGAATCGTAATACGCTCTTTAGAATTTAGGCTTTCGGTTTTCGCTCTATTGGCGTTGGCGATCAGGTTTTTGACGTCAGATGCGCCCCAGCCGATCAGTTGGCCTTTGCTCGATAATAAAAATTGGTCGTTCTGCGAATGTAACGTCTTTTTCATAAAATCACCCAATTGAAGGCGTTACGCCTTTTATGAAATTATCCCGTAACAAAGTCTCATGCCGACGACAAGCCTTTGGGGAGTGATACATTGAGAGAGCTATCAATTGAGCGCTTTAAACTAGAAATCAGGATCACCTACCGCGGTGAGGAATATTTGGTTCGAGACAATGGGTCTGTGTGTCGCGCGAGTCGCCCGAACCGCACGAAGCGTCCGCTCGACGATATATGGACATTTGGCATCCAATGCCGCAGCAACGGATACAGACGAATTTGTGGTTTGGTGGTTCACAAAATCGTTGCCACGGCATTTCATGGCGAACAGCCTTCGCCTTCGCACGTCGTTGACCACATCGATACGAACAGAAGGAACAATCGCGCGGAGAACTTAAGATGGGTCACTCGTTTCGAGAATATCGCTGCGAATGACAAAACACTTCGGCGAATCGAGCATAAGTGGGGATCTGTAGAAGGCATGCTTCAAGATCCAGATCGAAGAATGCGAGCAGACCCCTTGAGTGCTCGATCTTGGATGCCTCAAAATTCAGAAGTGATACAGCTGGATCCCGTCGATACGGCATCGTACACGCTATCAGCTGTACAGCGAAATTGGCGCACGCCGTGCGCCTTCCCTCATTGTCCTGACAAAATTTCTAAACAACCACTGCATGACTATCTAAGCGAACTCAAAAAGGGTTCGATTTTTTCGCATAACAGATTCGGAGAGTCCGAAGTCGAAACTGCGATTCTCAGCGATGACGGCTCTTTCCTCAGCGTGCTTACGAAAATCCCCAGCGAAGTTAAAGGATGGGGTCTGGCCAAAGTCACAGTCGAATCTGAAAGATTTGTACACGAAGCGTGCGGCACGTTTTTTACTTTCGACGGAGCAGCGAAGATCCAATTTTCATGGGTAGGAAAACATTGGGCGAAGAAGGCTACGATTGACGACTTCTGTTGATGGACAAGCGAGATCGGAATTCTGCTAGAGATCGAGTCTCTGCTTGGCCTGATCCGCCAACTGGGCCGCGCCGTAGTTCATTTGGCTTTCGAAGCTTGCGCGAATCTTTCGGAAAATCCATTCGAAGACAGGCGGACTCCGTTTGCGGCTCAGGAAAATTTCATTCTGAAGTTCGCGAGAAGAGCTGGTAACCTTGCTGACGGCTTGTCCGTCCAGCGCGTTCTGCCAGATTTTTTCGGCATGCACTTTCAGCGTATCGAGTTGTTGTGCCGCTTCACGGTTTTCCACATATTGGCGAAGACCGGCATAAAAAAATGGAGCAAGAGGCGCAAAAATCAAGAGAATCATGTCCTCGATCAAAAACTGCTTCGCGATACCAACGAAAAGCGAGACTACAAAAACAGCTACAACAATGATCAGAAGCCAATTTGCGTAGATGCTCCGTTGACGACCATCCCAAGAGCAGTTTTCTCGTTGGCAAATTACGCGTCCGATATGAATGGGTAACGAGCCGACAATCGGTGAGTACCAATTCTCAAGAGGAAAATTTCCGCCGCTGTTTCGACGATATGACTCGGCCTGCTCATGAATCAATTCCGGACTCGGCTTTGTTCCGGCACAAGCGGTATTCCACGGGAGTTGAAGAACTTCGCAATCAAAAAGCTCTTGGATTTTTGCCGCATTTGTTCTTAACGACTTAGTAAACGGAGTAAATGCGACAAGGTCCAATACAACAAAGCAGATCCCCCAAAACGAGAAATACACCTTGAGAGTAGGATAGACGAGGCCCGTGGCCGCCATCGCTACCGCGGCTGGTCCACTAAATATCAACTGACAAGCAAAGACAGCTTTCGTTTTCGCATACAGCTTGCGTTGGGCTGCCAACTTATCCAAATGCACTGGCAAGTTCTGATCTGTTGGAATCGTATTCATACTAGTAATAGTAGCTCGGAAACTCACTACCGTATAGCAACCGCCACCAATGGAAAGCATCGGAGGTATTGCCTGCTCTCGTGGCATCGCGGGCTTTTTCCGCCCTGCTTACGGCTGTATTCAACTTCGAGAGTGCGTCAGCCTTTTGAAATTCGCTTTTTGAAGCTCTAATGTATCCAGAAACGCCAGCAGGATCTTGCATGGAAGCAAGTTCGACAGCCGCTAGATGTTTGAGGAGTGCGAGCAGGTCGATGTCATACTGGATGGTAGATTCTGTCGATGCATATTTCGCGACACGAAGTTCGAGGTAAAACGACGAGATCGGAACATCGCGCAAATACTTCCAGGCTTTCAAAAAACGAATGAGAGGTTTGACGCGATTTCCCAGGCGGACGTTTTGCTCATGCACGTAGTTGTTGTGGGCATCGGGGCTGGCTTTCATCCAGCCGTTTGAGCAATCTGGAATGTCGTATACTTTAAAGCCATTTGCTTCTTTCACGTAGTCTGCAGGAACGACCTCCGTCCTTTCGGAAGCAGAAGATCCGAAGGGGCAAACCACTGCTGGGCAATTGATCCGTACTCCCGTCTGAGGAAATCTGGCATCCAAAGAATTCCTCACCTTCTGCAACGAATAGTCTGAAGATGCGGAGAGCTGCGCTGTGGGCAAACATGCGAGATAATCTACATCGCTGTAGCCAGAAATACTGGTTCCGTTGCCGAACGAGCCAATGCGCGTAAAGCGGTTGACCGATCCGAAATCAAGTTCAAGACGAGTTCGAATTGAGTACCGGTGGCTTTTCGCCGCTTCGGACTCGTATTCACTCGGAGTCAGTTTCGTAAGAAAATCGCGAAATCCTTCATCAATGGTTCTAGGCATAGACTGCCGCCGCCTCCGTTTGCAGCGCAAAGAGAAAAAACCAATATATGTAATTGGCTTTTCAGACGATTGAATATGCGAACTTGTTTTGCCGACTGTTAATCGACTGCGATCCAGCCAGTCATACTTTTCGAGAGCTCAACGGCGCGAATCAAATTAGAACCTTCGCGCATCATCGCAAGTTTATCCGTTGTAACTTCGCTCAGACTAACCTGGACTGCATCCCGATACAGGTAGCTGAACGTGAGGTTGCCGCGATCGAGTTTTTCGAATCGAACCCACTCTTTCGACGCCTCGAAGCTTCCAGACGGAAGCTGAGCACTCAACATTTCAAATTGAGATTGATCGATGGCGACATTCATCGCCCGCAAAGTACCGCCGCCTTGGCGGTCGGCGTGCGCGAGAGGCGCGATGAAAAGTGAACCGAGAATCGATGCGAATAGTGTTTTGAAAATCATGTTTCTCATTGGTCACTCCCGAGCTTGTTGCTCTGCAAGAGGTCGACAAACGCCGTTGTGTATCCCAGAAGGAAGCTCTTGTCGGGGCTAGCTTTCGATGCGGCTTCGAACTCGTCCATCGCCGCTCCGAGCTTACCGATCAACTCCTTCACGAGAGTCGTATTTGAATAAACGATGGCCGATTCGTGGTGGCAAGGAACGTCCATCGATTGACGCGAAAGAATCTCGGCAGTTACTAAGGAAAAGTTGCGAAGTTCACCAGAACCGTCGAGACCCATCGCCCGAAAATCGAGCGTTTCCGCTAGGCGCTGGTAGTTGCCACTCGCGTCACGCCGTACAAGCGACACCGCCTCAAGAAGGTCGAGGTAAAAGAAGAGTTCGTCGAGCGTGATGCCCAACTCTGGCGCGATCTCTCTTGGACTTTTCGAGTAACGCGGGAGCTCAAGCAGAGCAAAGATCGATCGTCCTTTCCAGCTGCCCGATAAGCGCTGGAGAAGTTCCTCTCGCTTGAACTCTTTCAACGGCCCCCCGTTGACGAGTGTTGTTTCCACAAATCCCCCCGGATGGTTTCGACTTTAAGTTTGAGCGACTGGCTTCTTTGCCGTCTTCGAATACCAAGCCACGATCTTCGCGACTTGTTCTTCTTGCAGCTCTGAAAGCAAGTTCCGTCCCTTCGCCGGTTTCTTCTCTCGCGTCTTCATCACTTTCACGATCTCGGCATCGACAACCTTTTCGAGGTTCATACCGAGTGCGCTTAAGAGAAGTTCGAGAGAGTCCGATCCAATCGCTGTCTTGCCTTGCAAATAACGACTGAGCGCCTGTTCAGTGACGCCCATCGAATCAGCGACGGATTTCTGCGTAAGTCCTTTGGCTTTCACCAAAAGGCTCAGACGGTGGCTCAACATATAGGCAAATTGTCTTGCATTCCGCGTAGGCAGTTGCAACCGGTATATGGAGAAATGAACTTAAAAGTTCATTTGTTAAAGAGTCGTTTCATCTCTGAATCTTCGCGTTCAGCGAAAATATTAAGATCGTCACTTCGATGACCGCTGGAATTTCAACGAGTTATCCCTGTCCTCCTCAGGAGGTTCCAGGTGTCTCGAAGGTACTTAGCTCTAGTTCTTGGTATGGTTTGGATTCACTGCGGCTGCGAATTTCGCGACGAGTCGAAAGCCGCTCCAGTGGCCGAACTCCGGACAGATCTTACATTCGCATGGGGAGATCCGAGCGGGTCGCATGAAATTCTTCGCTCGTTCGAAAACTCGAAGTCCGGGCTCGTGAATGCTCCGCCGCTACCGATGGTGGTCGCGCCAGAGAATTTGACCATCCAAGGTTTTGAACCAGGCAGCACGGGGTGTGTCGCGAAGCTGTGGGTGCGCGCCGAGACTCCGGTGAAACTCGATTGCGTCGGCATCGAAGGTTCAAAAGAACTGACAATTCGAGGACTCAATCTCGCAGTGCCACCGAATCTCGACGGACTTCATCCATTGCGAATTGAAGTCGGCACAACATCAATCAACTTCGGTATTCGAACACTCCCGAACGCATTGCCGTTGAGCCGTGTTGAAAGATCGATTTCAGTTCGAAGTGTCGGCACGACTTCGAACTATCACCAAGTCGCTGCTTTCGAAATCGCTCGCGGGTCTGCCGGCGGCATGACGCTCTCGATGCCCACGAAAGTTAGCGGTACCGTTCGGCGCAAGCTAGTTCGCTTTGGATACAACTTCGATTTCTTTCGTTGCGAGGTCGGACCGACCACAGCTCGCGAAGACGAAGATATCGCAGTCGAAATTTTTCTCGTCCCCGATGTCACCGGAATTGAGAAGGACTGGCCACAGGCTTTCTCTCTCGATTCGCAACTGGTGAACGTGCCGAAAGAAAAACCCGTGCGTGTCTTGGGATTCGTCGCGAATCCGTTTTTGGACAAAGTCTACGGGCCCGGTGAGTACAAAGAACGATCGTTCATGGCGACAGAAACAGAAATGTGTCGCGATCTAACAAGCGGTCCAAACCCGATCCCGTCGCGAGTCGTCGCCATGATCGGCGGCATTTCAGAGACGACGTTTTCGGTTCGCGAAGGTCGCGACGAATCGGACCCGCTGTTGATTTTCACACTCTCGGGTTTGCAGGCATTCGACGCGCAAAGCTTCGAAATCGACAAGAAGCCGGTGACTTCTCCGGTGTCCGCCCAAAGTTTCGAACTCACTCTTTCAAAGGACGTCCCA
>JAEUWE010000372.1 GCA_016791465.1 Pseudobdellovibrionaceae bacterium | reverse complement strand
TTTCTTGCCATCGACATTAGAAATAGAGACCACATAAAGAGCACCTGACCTTGAACAGCTTCGACCGTTGTCATGACAGTCCCGAATCCTCAAAGTGTAGTGCGTGACACCACTTTTGACGACCTTATCAGCTTTATCAATTGTGTTCCCGCTAGATATGAAACTCATGTACTTCTGCAATTCAACGGCACTCGAGATGTCCGCCACACCAGCTGCGATCTCAGACTGAACGGGCGCAACGATGGCATTGAGAACCTCTAACGCCGAAGCCTTCGTCGAGCTTGCATGAGAAAGACTTGCCGAAAACAAAACACCGAACGCCAAAAAAAGACTTTTCACGGAGTACTCCTGGAAGAATGGTTAGCTTGCCCACTCACAATCGCATCTCCGCTAAAGGCGAAGCGCCGCGACCTGCAGAGTGGCGAGCTCAATCTAACACCCGGTCCAGCAAAGCAGAATGCAAAGAAGCCCCCCATCGAGGCTTCGAAAACATATACAAAAATAAATTAAAATCGTGAAAATTTGTTAGTAAAAAAGCTACTTTAAAAGTCAGTTCGAGTGTCTTTGGACGCTTGCCAAGCCGAGAATAGTTCGCGAAATGGAGGGGCGGAAGTGAGAATACGGCAGATGGGTTTCTCGTCACGACTGAAAGCTCACAAACATATTCTCACGCTTGAGACACTCCAATTCATCGTCGAGTACCTTGAAGATGAGAATGCCAGGCAGGCCGCCCTTCGCGCCGGAATTCCAGAGACATATGCCGCTCGGCAGGGGCAATGGCTCAAAAAACACCCCATGGTGAAGGCATCTCTTGAACGCGACCTTGACGAAAGCGATCGCAAACGACTGAAGAAACTCATCGGCGAAATTCAACTGCGCATGGAAGAGTGTAAACAGATTCTTGGCCTTGAGGAGCATCGAAATGACTAAGATTTTTATCGATGCCGATGGTTGTCCGGTTCGAGACGAGACGTTTAAGGTCGCCGAGCGCTACAAGCTCGAAGTGATTCTGGTCGCCAACAAACCCCTCATGATCCCTCCGGATCCTCGCCATAGAATGCAAGTCGTCAGCGGCGGGTTTGATGCCGCCGACGACTGGATTGTTGAAAACATCCATGCTCATGACATCGTCGTTACCGCCGATATCCTTTTGGCTGATCGCTGCGTGCGCAAACAGGTGCGCGTGATCGGCACGAAGGGTGAGGAGTTCACCGAAGACAATGTCGGCAGCGCCGTCGCCAATCGCGAACTGATGCAGAATCTACGACACATGGGCGAAATGCGCGGAGGCCCACCGCCCATGGATAAAAAGGCGCGTTCACGCTTTCTTGGAACTCTTGATCAGATCATTCAGTCGTTGAAGCGACAGGGTGCTTTGAGCTAGTTCAATCAATGCGTGACTTGATGAGCGACGAGTCGCCGTCCCGGGGCATCGACGCTTCCAACAATTTTAAGCCGATCATCAGGCTCGAGGAGCCTCATAAAGCGCCGACGACTGATCGGCCCCCCATGCATGAGAAGATCTGATCTGCCTACGTCGGCCAAGATCTTTTCGCCGTTCTTCATTTGAACTTCGATAAGTTGACCATGTTCATCGGCTGAGATGATTCCGGTAAAACGAGCATCGACCGCGGGATGCTCCGCCAATCGCATATGCATCTGATTGGTCGCCAGCAGCGAAAAGTAGACCAGACCCAAAACGAACAAGCTGAGCGCAACTCGCCTTACCGATACTCTCACACTACCCCCTCGTCTGTTCATCGGAAATTCCTCCTTCACCTCTTGGCAAAAGCAGATCCTTGAGAAAAAATGCGGCGAGCTCTGAACGGCCGGCAAGACCGGCTTTCACGTAAATCGCTGCCGATTGCGTTCGCGCTGTCCTCTCTGAGGTCTTTCGAACTTCGGCTACTTCTTTGAGGCTCATCCCCCTTAACAACAAAAGGGCGACCTCTTTTTCAGATGCCGTCAGCTTCCACTTCGTCAGTTGCTCATCGATGGATCGGTTGAGACCTTCGATAAACTGACTTGAACTGTTTCTCCACGCCTCCGCTTCTTCGCGATAGCTTGAGAAGCTCTTTCTTTCTTCGGCAAGATCTCGGCCAAGCTTCG
>JAEUWE010000326.1 GCA_016791465.1 Pseudobdellovibrionaceae bacterium | reverse complement strand
GATTTCGATACGATTGCTTTGATCGTTCCGGAGTTTGGTTTCGAGGCGCAGAACGTTCACCAGACGGTTGATGAGGTCCTGGAGAGTTCGGCATTTGGAGCATTGGACGCTGAGCGTATCGAACGTCCGCCCGTTGTAACGATCATGGGTCACGTTGACCACGGTAAGACTTCGCTTCTGGATGCGATTCGCAATGCGAAGGTGGCAGCCGGTGAAGCGGGTGGAATCACTCAGCACATTGGTGCGTATCAGGTGAAAACCGATGGTGGAAAGTCGATCACGTTCATCGATACCCCCGGCCATGAAGCCTTTACGGCAATGCGCGCACGCGGTGCGAATGTCACCGATATCGTTATTATTGTTGTTGCGGCTGACGATGGTGTGATGCCTCAGACGGCGGAAGCCATTAACCACGCGAAGGCGGCCGGTGTGCCGATTATCGTTGCGGTGAACAAAATGGATAAACCGGGCGCGAACCCGGATAAAATTAAGCAACAGATGACGGAGTTTGAACTCGTTCCTGAAGAGTGGGGCGGTACGACGATCTTCGTTCCTGTTTCGGCTCTGAAGAAGACCGGTTTAACTGAGCTCCTTGAGCAGATCTCGCTTGTCGCTGAAGTTGAAGAACTGAAGGCGAATCCGGAACGTTCGGCAACAGGTGTTGTTATCGAATCGCGTATGGATAAGGGCCGCGGCCCTGTTGCAACGCTCTTGATGCAAGATGGAACTTTGAAGGTCGGTCAGTCGATTGTTGTTGGAACGGTTCCCGGTCGTGTGCGTTCGCTGATCAATGATCGCGGAGAGCGCGTGCAGGAGGCTGGGCCGTCTTGTCCGGTTGAGATTTTGGGTCTCGACTCGGTTCCCAATGCGGGCGATCGCTTTGACGTCGTTCCGACGGATGAAGACGCCGCTCGTGTTGCGGATATGCGTAAGCAGAAGCTCGCAGAAACCGCCAAAGGCGACAATAAAATGTCGCTCGATGCGATTTTCTCGAAGCTCAAAGTGGGCGCGGTGAAAGAGCTTGCGATCGTCTTGAAATCGGACGTGGCGGGTTCTGCAGAAGCGATCAAGGGCATGTTTGAAAAGCTTGCGACTGAAGAAGTGAAGATGAAGATCGTTCACTCTGCTGTTGGCGGTATCAACGAGTCTGATGTGCTTCTCGCCTCTTCGGCTAAGGGTATTGTTGTCGGCTTTAACGTCCGCCCAGATGGTGGCGCACAGTCTGAAGCAAAACGCCTTGGTGTTGAAATCAAGACCTACACGATTGTATACGAGTTGATGGATGACATGAAGAAAGCCCTCGGCGGACTTCTCACTCCTGAGACGCGCGAGACTCAATTGGGTCGCGCTGAAGTTCGCAACGTGTTCACCGTTCCAAAGATTGGTCTCATTGCAGGTTGCTCGGTTGTCGACGGCAAAATCCTTCGCTCGGCCCAGGTTCGCCTGGTGCGCGACGGAAAAGTTATCTACACGGGTAAACTTGGCAGCTTGAAACGATTTAAGGACGACGCCAAAGAGGTCGCGCAGGGTTATGAGTGCGGTATCGGCATCGAAAACTACAACGATGTTAAAGTCGGTGATGTGATCGAGGCGTTCTCGCAAGAGTCGGTTGCGCGTGAGCTCTGATTCCTCTTCGGGCTCAGGCCGAAAGTCGACCGCGCAGTCTGCGATCAAGGCAGGCGAGGTCGACCTTCGTGTTGTCCGAGTGGGAAAGGCGATCCGCGACATTATCGCACAGGCCGTGATTCGGGGCTTGCGCGATGTTCCGCGGGGACCGGTCACGGTGACTCGAGTCGATTGTCAGCGCGATTTTCGAGCGGCGAAAGTATACGTTTCGATTTTTCTCCCTGATGATCTGTCGGCCGATAAGCGTGAAGAGAAAATCGATTCGATCCTTTTTGCTTTTGAGGATGCGGCGGATGAGCTTCGGCGTCTGATGAACGATCAGTTGCGAATGAAGCATATTCCGTATCTTGAGTTTGTGCTCGATACGGGCGTCGAAAAAATGATTCATGTGACAGAGGTCCTAAAGGGCGTTCGGTCTGAGGGCGAAGACGAGTGAACGGAGTGCTCCTGATCGACAAGTCCATCGGACCGACGAGTCACGATGTGGTGGCAAAGGTTCGTCGGGCACTCGGCATTCGGTCGATTGGGCATGCGGGAACTTTGGATCCGATGGCATCGGGGCTTCTGGTTCTTCTGGTTGGTGAGGCGACCAAAATCTCTGATTATCTTTTAAATGGGGACAAGGCCTACGAGGTCGTTGTTCGCCTCGGCGTCCGGACTGATTCTATGGATATGACGGGAGTCGTCTTGGAAGAGGCGCCGGTGGAAGCGTTGTCGCGTTTGAACGAGGCCGAGGTTCGCTCAGCTGTCATGGCGATGGGTGGAACTCTTGAGCTTCAGGTGCCGGTGCACTCAGCGGTGAAGGTGAATGGCAAAAAACTCTATGAGTTTGCTCATCGTGGCGATGTGCCAGAGGACGTGCCGGTTCGCGAGATGAGCTTCTATGACATTGAGTTTCGAGGATGGAATCCGGCCACATTTGAGGTGACGGTTCATCTGCGCTCGAGCAAAGGCAGCTTTATCCGGGCTTGGGGAAATGAGCTTGGGCGGCGTCTGGGGGTTGGTGGCTCGGTTGCGGTTTTGCGTCGAACCGAGAGTCAGCCATTTCATGTCGGACAGGCCATTTCGGTCGAAACCCTTCAGGGACTCTGGGAGGCGAGAACGAGTCGTTCGGGGGAGTGCCTGGGATCGGCGTGGGTCGAGCTTCCAGAGGCGCTCCCGCACTTCTTGCGTTTGGAGATCGAGGGGCAGGATGTGAAGCTCATGCGAAATGGGCAGATATCCAAGGGTCTTCAGGCCGAGCTCCTCCGGCATATGAAGCTCGGAGAGGCGCCAAAACCGGTTCGAGTGATCAATAGCGAAGAGGGGCGTCTTTTGGCGCTTTTGATCGCTCAACCAGGTGAGTTCTATAAAATCCGCCGTGTTTTCGTGGATTAACTTTGACCGTCGCAGGTGGATTCGGTACCCCTATACCTCAATATTTCCTGTAGCTCTAATGTCCGACAGCCATGACGGACGATGGGGGCGCGGGGCTCTGATTCGCTGCGATTGAGACAGCGACAGGGTAGGCACCCTTTCGTGTTCGGACTTTGAAGTCCGCGACCGAGAAGAAGGAGAAACTAATGGCTCTGTTCACGTACCAGAAGGCACAAGTTGTAAAACAGTTCCAGCGCACAGCGATGGATACTGGATCTTCAGAAGTTCAGGTTGCGTTGCTCACGGCTCGTATCCGTGACCTCACTGATCATTTCAAAAATCACAAAAAAGACGTTCACAGCCGCATGGGTCTTGTGAAGATGGTTAATCGCCGCAAAAAGCTTTTGAACTATCTCCGCAAAACTGACCCGGTGAAATACACCAAGGTCATCACTGACCTCGAACTGCGTAAATAACGGACACATCTCTCGGGTGTCCGTCAAGCCAACCGGCGGGCACCAAAAAGGTGTTCTTCGGTTGGCCTTTTTATTTCTGCCTTATACACTTTTAAAACACATGATCAAAACACATGGCCTTGTCCGATAGAAGTGACGGGGCTCAACGAGAAAGAGACAAGGTTCAGTGATGTCAGGACTCAATTTCAATGTTCAGAAAGTGACCGCGACGGTTGGTGGCAAAACAATCACTATCGAAACAGGACGTTTGGCAAAACAAGCCGACGGATCTGCTTTGGTCACGTGCGGAAACAATATGGTTCTCGTCACGGCCGTTTCTTCGCGAAAGATGTCGGCGCTCGATTTCTTTCCGCTCACGGTTGAATACCAAGAGAAGTTCTACTCGACTGGAAAAATCCCTGGCGGTTACTTCAAACGTGAAGGTCGTCCGACGAACAACGCGACGTTGACGGCGCGTTTGATCGATCGTCCAATCCGCCCAGTGTTTCCTGAGGGCTATCGCCACGAAACCCAGGTTGTTGCGACCACTCTGTCTTACGACGGAACTTTCCCGATTGAGATGCTGGCTTCAATTGGTGCGTCGGCCGCTCTTCATATTTCTGATATTCCTTTCAATGGTCCAACATGTGCCGTTCAGATTGGTCGCGTTGGTGGTCAGTTTGTTCTGAACCCATCGGCGCTGCAGCTTGAGACGAGCGACATGGATATCGTGATTGCGGGAACACGCAACGGTATCTTGATGGTTGAGGGT
>JAEUWE010000319.1 GCA_016791465.1 Pseudobdellovibrionaceae bacterium | reverse complement strand
AATTCTCCTGTGGTAAGAAGAGTTTGAAATAGGGTCTGCATCTGGCTCAATTTATTTGTGCCAGACGTGCACTTCAGAATTGAATCCGGCCTATGCGACGAAAACAAGCCACCTTTCATGGATTCCCAAAAGAACAGCGTGTCTTTGCTCCGGGCAAACGAACGACACGTGCTGCTCGCCAGCGCCGCCCGCGTGCGACCAAAGAGGCCATGCACCTTGTCCTCAGAAGTGACCTCGCTCGCGGATCAAAGTCGCTTCTCAAATACGATCACGTTATACTGAAAGTGATCGCGAAACTCGCGCTCCGCCACGGCGTTCGCGTCTACCGCATCGTAAATGCGGGAAATCACCTGCACATCACTTTAAAACTCTCAAAACAGTTGATGTGGAAGGGCTTCATCTCTGGTGTCACCGGCGGCATTGCGAAAGCTGTGGGCTTTCGGCGTGACTCGACACGAAAAGGCTTTTGGAACTCGCGACCTTTTACGCGCGTAATCGCATGGGGCCGCGACTACAACGTTGTAAAAGACTATCACGCATTCAATCAGCTTGAGACCGATGGCGCCGTGCCGCCGCGCTCGCAAATGCTTAAGCCTGAGCGATGGAGATACGTGGTGAAGGCGTTTTCCTAGTGGAGGTTGTGATATCTGCAAGTTTCGAATAGAGAAATCCATATGAAGCCTAGCATCGATGCTTTCTATCGCCAGGACCTCACTTTCGAAGCGCCAGACATTGGCGGAAGACGGACCCGTGAAACATTTCGTAAAGAACGTCTTTCACCTGCTCACGCTGCCGAAACCCATGCGACCATAACCGACTGCTTGCAGCTTCTCGACGTAAAGTACTGGCCAACTCAGGTGAGTGTTGAGCTCGAGAACGACGCGCAGATGACTTTTCCCGATGGTTTCAAAGAAACAATCCCCGTTTCACTGATTGTCAGCCAGCAACAACCATTAAATTCGAGCATTCGAATGGGAATGTTTGAAATCAACGACGACGCCAAAGCATTCAAGTCTATCCTCGCACATGAAATGGGCCACATGCTTCCCGAGTGGGCCTGCCGTAAAACCGGAGTAACCAGTGTCGACGAGCCTTTCCTGACTCATTGGAGTAAACCAGTATATGAGGGCGTCGCAGATTGGATAGCGGCTGTTATCTCCGGGACGACGCTCATCGGCTCGCACGACATCTGGTTTCAACGAGACATTCTGGCCTGTGAATCTCTCGCTGAATCAAAAAATACGGTCGGCGCACTAGCGAGATTTATATGTGAATCGCTTCAACGAACGGAACTAACAAAGTACCGTGCCTACCGAGAATGGATCGATCTCGTGAATAGATACATGGGCGATAAGCCCGATCCGTATGCCGAAGGACAGTGGATTGCCAAGCAACTGTGGACACTTTCGAATGGCCGCAGCAATGCGAAAAAGATCTGCGACGCCATTTTTCATGTGGCAACCTCAGGTCGGTCCTTTGATGATTCCGAGATATTTTTAGCCGAAGTCGAGGCTCGAAAATAAATCCAGCTTCCCGCAACCAACAACCACCAACGAAAGAATGCCCCGTGAATCCAAATTCTCCGCTCACAATCTACGGGATGGTTGGTCCAATGGGCTCTGGGAAGACCACGATGGCGTTGAAGATCGCCAAAGAGAAAGGCGCTCTCTT
>JAEUWE010000303.1 GCA_016791465.1 Pseudobdellovibrionaceae bacterium | reverse complement strand
CTCTGGAAATCCCACACGGAAGTAGTCCAACCCTGGCTCATACATTGCGACCCGCAGCGCAACCACGCGAAGCCGCCCGTCAGCCGGAGTGGCTGCCGAAGTCTTACCGTAGCCAGTCGATAGGATCTCGAAACTGCTCTCGGGTGCATTTGCGATTTTCAGAAGCGGCACGGGCCGAATTATCGCTTGGCGCTCTGACGGTTCCGGTTCAAGAACAATGACGGCGAGATCGGGCCACTTCCGGGTCTTCACATATCCCGGATGGATAATGATTTTCTGCGAACGGAATGTATACTTTTTGCCGTCCGCGCTCAGCTCGGCCGAATGCTGAGCCTCAGCGTCTGAAATACAATGGGCCGCAGTGAGAACGATCCGGGGGCCAACAAACACTCCGGTACATGCTGAGTAAGTGCCCGCAGCGCCGACCGGCCCGGCAATTCTCGGAACCGAATAGCGAACATCATACCGGTCGGCTTCAACTCCGCCCAGAATTGCAGAAGACTGAACCTGAAATGAAGACGGCTCGGAACAGCCCGAAAGGCCAATCGTAAGACCAATGAATGAAATGAGCCGAACCAGTGTTTTCATCGCACGCTCCGATACGGACGCTCAATACGAGCGCCGTGCCACGGGCTCGAGCCCTCTAACGCGTCGGCCCCGGTGCGCACCGAGCAAACTCTTCTCAGTTTGGCAAAAAATGGCACACGGCTGGCCGCTAAAAGCGAGCAGCCAAAGTGAAGAACGCCCCGAGTTCGTCATCAAGCCGCGACTCTCGGCCCACCGAGCGAAAGAGTGAGTCGCCCCAGACAATGCGACGACCATCGCTATAGACCACACCAATACTCGCCAAGGCCCAGCGCGCAACCGGTCCGCGAAGACCAAACTGTGTCCGAAACTCTTCGTAGAGCAATCTCTCTTCAGGCCCGCCGTTGACTCGGAATCCCTGCGGCTGCCACGCCCATTTCGCGAAAACAGCAAACGGACCCATCAAGGTGTAACTTCCCTCGATTGAGCTCGTGAACGGAGTGACAAGAGCCGTTCCCGACCACGGATTCCCGCGATAGAATCCGAAAAAAAACGGCACCCCGGCCGCCCAAATACCTTGGCCATTCTCAGATTTAAATGACTTGGAGTAAGCAAATCCTGGAAGCGGAACGTTGTTAAAAGTCGAACGTGAATTGGAGTAGCTCAGCAAATAGATCCACTGTCCACCGTCGTCACTCTTTGGCCGAGCCCAAAAGATATTCGCCGACACCGTTGTCGCCGAGTCGGCCGAGCCTAATTCGGTGCCGCTTCGGCCGAATGACACATCTCCGGCCACAACATCTTTTGTTTCAAAACGACGCTTGGAGAAAAGTCCGACCGAAATTGAGCCAAGCTCTTGCGGAACTGGCGTCGTGGTTCCATTTGCGACGCGATCGCGATCAAGCCGAAGACGGCTGCCACGGAGCTGTAAAGCATACGCGTCGAGATCACTCTGCGCGAATGGAATAAAGGTATCGAACTTTGAATGTCCAACTTGCTCATTTGGACTCTCTGTCCATAGAGAGGGGCCGATGTGTTCGGCTTGTAATGTGATTGGCATGCGGTCGTCAGCAAGCGCCTGCAGAGGAAGGGCCTGGCCATGCGCCTGCTGCCAAACAAAGACGAATGGAACGATCTTAACCAGAAGACGTGCGATTTGCACCGATTGCATTAGTTGCATTAAGACGACCTATAGAATGAGTAGCGATCATAATGATCCGGTTTAACAACGGCTGACAACCAAGGCTGTTCGCGATCAATGAGATTTCTTGTCGCGCGACCGCGGGCGACGACGGTGATGGACCGCGTCTGCGCAATCAGGCGAAGATCCTCTAGAGTTTTTCGAATTGCAGCTGTCGTTCCATAGTCATAGATAAAATAGAACGCCGCCGCCCTCGGTTGAAAATCGGGAAGCGAAAGATCCTGACAAAACATCGTATTTTGATGATAGCCGCGACGCTCAAAAACACGCTCTGCTTCGCGACACCGCTCAGGGACCATTTCATAGCCGACAAACTCAACGCCGTGAAAGTTCGCCGCCAAAACATGCGCCAGGCGTCCATAGCCTGCACCAAGATCGACAAAGGTTTCACCGGGCCGAGGCTGAAGGCGTTCGACGATTTCACGAAGTTCCGTGTAGGGCGTAAGAAAAGACTGCGCCTCCAAATGAAGCCAGAGCTGCTGATCGCCGATTGACTTCGTAAGCTTCTGATCGTCGATTGAAAGTTCGACCTCGTCGATATTCAACCCAAGCCAACGATCGACCTGACGGGCGTGTGCCTTCTCCGCAGAATAGTGCCGCTTCTCGGGCGCAAGAAGTGGATATGGGTCAGCAGGAGAAAAATCGGGGATCAAATGTCAGGGCCTTTCACGCAAGAGATGCGGCCCAACCTACTTCATAAAAGATCAATGGGTCACGAAATACAGACCAAAGTCATACCCGTCCATCGATGCTTGGCGGCCTGTTGAACATAGCTCCTTGGCAACGCTAAGCTGGTCTCTCTCTCACGAAAGGACGTTGGCGTGCTGCAAAACCTCGAACAAATCGTCAAAACTATTTGGCCATTCATGATTCTCCATGCCGCTGTTTCCGTGCTTATTTTTTCCGCCATGTTCTACGCCTTGAAGCGAGCTCAGATATTTCCCTCTACGGCTGGACTCAAGCCACTAAAAGCGGGAACGGTCGTCGGTCTTGCAATTTCTCTGTTCTACTCGTCGGACCTCATGATCAAGAACGCGCAAAGTCAGGCCATGTCTCAGGCCATTGCAGAGCAGCAGCAGGCGGCGAATGCGGCGAATCAGGCCAATCCGCTGGCACTGCGTGCGGACTTCTTAAAGGCGATCGATTTTCTCACCAACAACCCCGATCAACTCACGTTGCAAAGCAAAGCAAAGCTGTATGAGCAGTTTGGCGGCCTCTTTCCCAATGGAATCGCAGATGTCCGGGCCTATTACGATCAGCTGAAAGTCGCCTTCACCTGCCAATTATCGATGTACGAAGACGGACTGCAAACTTTCAGAAAGAAGAAGATCGTACGATCTGAACAAACGGCTAAGTGTGAGGGGCTACCGGGTACCTTCTTCAATCGCGAGCGCTTAATCGGCCCGGAGATGCTCCAGGCTCATAGCCTTCTAAAAGAGCGAATACTGAAGCCCGTTCCCGGAGACAAGGCGCTGAGCGAAGCCGATTTGAAACTCATGATCGAGCAACAGCAAAAAAAGATGGCGACCCTCGAGCGCATTTTTCAATAAGTTCACGAGCCGCCAATAGGGCCCGAACGCAAGGCGCGCCAGTACAAATCATCTTCGAGAGTACTACATAGTTCGTCCGGAGATGTTTCGTCAGAGAAGAGAACAGTGTGGCTGTCTCCACCTGGATGCACAACGACCAACGGTCGCGATTCGGCGGCCTCACCCATAAGCAACGTCGCAGCGGCCGCAAGACCATCGACAACATTCACCGAAGTCATTTTGAGTTCGCGACCAAATAGATCTTTGTCACCAACGCAACGACGTAAGCCATTGATGCCCCAATACGCGAGGGCAAAGCCGGTCACACCCAATCGCAACGGCGTTGTTCTTGAGTCCGTCAGTATGATTCCCAGATCTTTAATTTTCCACTTTTCCCTTAGAGTTTTCCACAACTGCATCGCGCTCGTGAATGGATCAACCGGATAGAGAATGAAATCGCCGTTTTCAGAGTTCGATACATCGATGCCAGCCGACGCCAGCAGTAAACCTTTTGTTATCGTCAGGTGACTGCCGTACCCCATCGGTCCTAAATAGACGTCGGCCTCTCTTTTAATCAACTCGAGCTTTTCGACCTGTTCGCGAGGCACGGTCCGTCCCTCCGCAAGACTGACGATCTTCGAGGTGATGGCGAGAACCATTCCCTCACGCACGAGATGCTGATCAACGTTCGAATGTATGAATTGAATGAGATCTTCTCCTAAAGAGAAAATCGGGGTCGTAATGGCTACAAAAGAGGTTGCATTGGGCAGTGCCGTCATCGGCCTCGGTTGTCCCTCCGCCAAGACGACTTGTCTAGTGCGTTCGATCGATAGAAGCCCCCTGGCATAAAGCAGAGGGGGCCACGATGCACTATTCGACCTTAACAAGGACCACAGAGTGTGAGGCTTTGCTCGGATAATGAGGAGCGTCGGCGGTCGTCGGCAGACCCGCAGCCAAGAACGAGTTTTTCAACTTGCTATCGGTGGTGTTGAACCACTTTGAAAAAGTCGTTGGATGCTCCGCCATATTGTATGTGTCGACACTGACTCGACTCGTATTTCGTAGGTACTGTTCGACCATTTTATTCCGCTGCCCGGCGAGTTCTCGCTGGGGCTTCGGCAACTGCTTAGTTGCCGCCGACGGATACTCCTGGTCAGACCATGAAAGGACAATCACCTCATCAATCTTTCCAGTCTTTGCTGCTTGTTCGATCACGCGACTCAACGAAGCTTTCGCGCTGTCGGTCAGATCTGCGCTTCCTTGATCAAAAGCGATCTCAACAAAGTCATGAGCTTTCGCATCTCGAGCGGCAGAGCTATTGACTGACGGCACGTCATCTTTCACCGCGCGGGGTGCGTTCGCACATCCCGAGTAGGCCGCTAGTGCCAGCGCGAGAGCTCCAAGTTCCATTGCATAGAGGCTTTTCGATTGTTTCATTTTGCTCTCCCTATTCTTTTTTCGCGTTTGAGTCCGCCGAGATGATCAGATCGACCCGTCGGTTCTGTGCACGTCCGGCGGCAGTTTTGTTCGAGGAAATCGGTTTGGTGTCCCCATACCCGATCGCTGAAATCCGATCTGGCGCCACATTCTTATTTGAAACCATGTAAGCTTGAATCGCTTCAGCCCGCCGGGTTGACAGCTCAGCGTTCAGTTCTTTGCCGCCAACAGAATCCGTATGACCCTCGACAACAACTTTTGTCGCACCGATCTCACGTATGACTCGCTGAACTTTTGCCAGAAGCGGGAAATTGCTTGATCCGATGACGGCCTGATTGCTCGCAAAAGAGAGTCCTTTGAGTCGGAGCAAGAGATTGTCGCCTTGCTTATAAACCTCTGCCTCTTCTTTTCCGAACTGACGGCGGGCCGACTCGAACTCGCGATCCAATGCGACCTCAGACTCAAGACGAACATTCCGAGCATTGGCATTTGCAAGTCGGCCTTGAGATAGGGCGAGATCGGTCGAGGCCTGGGACAGGTTTTTATCAGACAGTGCCTCTGCCTGTTCATTCGACTCGACTTTTTTTGCAAAGTCCTCCGGACGCATTGATTTTGATCCCTTTGCATCGCGAACCATCTTCAAAAGTCGATTTGCACTTTCCTTTGCGTCCGTCGACGCTCCTGTCAGTTCGGCACTGCTGTGACGGTTTTTCTCGACGGTACTTTCTGCCGAGAGAATTCTGGCTGTCGCCCATGCCAATGTTTCGGGGGTCAGCTTCTCCGCACCTTCGTCCGTCGCCATCTTCAACGTTTGTTGCGCCTCGCCGAGATACGTCGGCTTTGGCCGATAGCTACACACTCTTACTCCGAACGCAGAACTATCACTGGAATGTCACTGGCCCAATGTTCCAAACATTGCATCTCATGTTTGAAGCACAGTACGTCGATCTTGCGCAGGCGGTCGATGAAATCGCGGAACGGATTCGTGCACTCGGCTTTTTTGCTCCAGCAACCTATTCAGAATTCGCGGAACTGTCGTCCATCAGCGACGGTCGCGGTGTTCCAAGTGCCGAACGAATGATTGAAATGTTGAATGATGGACATACCGCGGTCGCTCTCACTGCAAAAAACATTTTTACTGCAACGACTGAGTCTAACGACGTCTCAACGGCCGACCTTTTGACTCGAAGAATCACCACTCACGAAAAGACGGCTTGGATGCTTCGAAGTTTGCTGATGTAAGTACTTGCTGTAGATGACTTGTCGAAGTGAATCGTCTCGCGCTATCATTGACGAATGATTCGACTGCTGATTGTTTCTGTCCTCTGTTCGTTGATGTGTGCATGCGCAACATCGAAGTACCACGATCGTGACCGAGAGAACCCAGCATACTACGAAGGCACCGGGATTCCGATCACGGATAATTTCTCAGTCGGCGGGTTGGGGCGCGCCAATCTTCAAACACCGCCCGTCACTGGAGGGTCGGCAGCCGAAGCCCTGATTGAGTCGGGAATTTCTCTTGCGGCCTATCCCGATTACTATCGGCCCAGCACCATCAGCGGCACCTGTGTTATTGGCGATGTCCCGCTGGAACAAGTTCCATGTCGGCATATGCAAATACAATTGATCGACGCAAAAGGAACCGTTATCGGAACGACAGAGACAAACGATTCGGGACTTTTTGCGTTTCGGGTTATGAAAGAAAAGGTCTACTATCTCAGCGTAGCGAGTGAACGCTATTCGCCGATTGATGAGAAGTCCGCTCCGCTCATGATGGGCGCCAACGTCATTCTGCGCGTCAGGTCGAAGCGCTAGAGCTTCGGGTGAACTACTGCGACAGTTTCGATCCGGAGCTTCCGCGCATCTGCTCTTCGCTGCCCCGCCCGGATTGAATCAAATCGACATCAAACCCACGGCGCTTCAAACACTCTTTGAGCGGCTTTTCTTTTGAACAGAACAAGTGCTTGGAAACTAACACCGCGGAATACTTTTTTGCCGTTTCGCTAGCGAACTGCCGCATATTGTTTGAATCTTTGTCCTCTGCTGACATCGACTCAAACCGTTCACATTTTTTCGCCGATTCTTCGATCGCGACACAACGATAGTAGTTCGTTCCCACGGTTCCCGCCGCTGCCGCTACGCCAAAGACGACCGCATAGGCAACAGCGTGCGCGTCATCTCCCGCCATCAAACGCATTGCAACCGGCACAAATCCAGGAGCATAACGTGCTTGTTTTGGAAGAGCGTCTTGAATCTTTTTAAACTCTTCCTCGGGTCGTCCGCTCCAGTTGATTTCAACCGGCTGTTTGTTGATGACCAAAGCCTGCCCGACGCCATGAAATTCGATCGTCACCAAACGATTGTCGACACGCAGAACAAACTCGTCACCTTGAAGCCGACGAATTTCGATCTTTTGTTTTTCATGCCCTTTAAACTGATTCTCGAAGAACTCTGCGAACGGTCCACGCGTCGATTTTAAGACTTCTGTCTTTAAGTCGCCAACTGTCTTCAATGGAACGAAGAGTTGCGCAAGATCGGCGTCCGCCACCACTGGCGCAGCGAAGGAGACTTGAGAAACAACCGACAACACCAATGCAACAAAGCTTGTTAATATCTTCATAGCAATAGAATAACCCGCGACGGCGACGTCCGTAAACCGGGATATTGGTCTAGTCGGAGTATCCAGAATTAAACTCAATCGCGATGATCGCGCTGAGTTCGAGACGTTCCAAACCGCTTGTATCGACCGCGGGTTTCAGACGAAGCTGATTGGGGAAAAACACATAATGACCAGAGAATCAAAATCAGGGTGTCCAATTAAACCCAAAGAACAAAACCCGCAAAATGCGGGAAACTTCTCTCGGTGGCTCAACGACACGCTATCGAATCAAAAAGAAGATCGAGGCGCCGACGTGCCCTGTGGCGATTGCACGGCCTGCTGCCGATCCTCGCAGTTTATTCATATTCGACCGGACGAAACTCGAACTCTAAAAAGAATTCCTAAGAAACTTTTGTTCCCGGCGCCGAGTTTACCCAAAGGAAATTTTCTTATGGGCTACAACGATAAGGGCGAGTGTCCAATGTTTATTGAGAACAAGTGCTCGATTTATTCAGATCGACCTCGCACTTGTCGTGTCTATGACTGTCGAATTTTTTCCGCGACAAAAATTGAATTGGATTCCGAAGCGCAACGATCCATTCGCGATCAGGCACGCCGATGGAAGTTTGAATACCCCGATAAAACAGATACCGCGTTGCAGGCAGCGACACTGGCTGCGGCAGATTTCATTACGAAAAATCGAGACTCCTTTTCTCCTGAAATCCTACCGAGGCACCCAGCGATGTTGGCAAATTTAGCGCTTAAGGCTCACGGTATTTTTTTAGAAGAAGCTGGGGAAATGAAAGTGACACCAGGTAATCCCATTGACGTTGTTAACGCAATTTTGAAGATACTTTCAGACCGAGAATAGGCGCCGGTCCGAGATCTCTGGCCGGGCGCTCTCCAACTCTCTCAATTTTCTTTGATGGAAAATGGTGCACCCGCCAGGACTCGAACCTGGAACCCTCTGATCCGAAGTCAGATACTCTATCCATTGAGCTACGGGTGCGTGAAGGACTTGAAAGTAAATTTATCAGCGACCAACAAGAGCTTCAAGTTCAGAAACCTCTTTTGGCGCCTCACTTGTCAGATTCTCGCAGCCGGTTGCCGTGATCACCACATCGTCCTCGATACGAATTCCAATGCCACGCAATTCTTCCGGTGCATCTTTATCGTCGGCCGGGATGTAAAGGCCCGGCTCGATCGTAAATGCCGTTCCTGGCTCGAGCTTGCGCGCTTCGCCGCCAACTTGATACAGGCCAGTATCGTGCACATCGAGGCCAATGTAGTGGCTGACGCCATGTGGATAATACTTCTTGAACAACAGCCGCTCGATC
>JAEUWE010000353.1 GCA_016791465.1 Pseudobdellovibrionaceae bacterium | reverse complement strand
GTTTTTATCACGCAGCTCTGAATCAGAGGCCAATGAGCTTGATCACGGCGCGTGGGCATAGTCCTGAAACGATCAAAGAAGGCATTCGGCTTTTTGTGAAACGCGAGTATCTCCCTCAGGAGCCAAACTACCTGAGTATTTTTCCGGTGACGAACCCATCGGTGCGCAAGGTCTTGGGTTGTCAGGATGGCTCGACTTCGGTCGCGGCTTTAAAAAAGGCGGCGATTCGGGCATCGGTTGAGCGGGCGATTGAAGTCTATGGAAACAATGACTTTCACCGCTTTGGCATGTCGGATGACGATCCGCACAATATCGATTTGATTACCGAAGAGATGCGTCTGCTGAAGGCCGACTATCCGAGCATGTCGTTCTTTGTCATTGAGACGCAAGCGGGACGATTTGTGAAGTGGGAGGTCTTCGCCGATCGGAGCGAAGCGACAATTTGTTCCACCGCGTCTGATTTCCAGTCTTTTGAGCAGCTGACGCTGCTACCTCCTTAGGGCTACGCTTTTAAGACCCGACTCGGAGCTCAAGATCGTCTGGGTATTAAGGAAGCGTCATGAAATTCATCCTCGCCACGGCCACAGTCCTGTGGTTCGCCCTGTCTGCCAACGCTCAAGGTTTGAAGCTTGAGTGTGCGAACGTGCATCGCATTCAGGGAAAGTTTTTCGATAATCATATTCTCTTCAAGACGCCAGACTCTGCGATCGAGTCTCGAACTGTGGATCAGTTCATCAAGCGACTTGATGGCGCGAAACTTTACATGCGCCAAGCCGACGTGGACCAAATTAAAGCTTCGATGAAGGGGCATTTCGCGAAACTGAGAGGAATGACGGCGGACTGTAGCTCGATCGAAAAGGCGCAAGAGCTTTTTGTAAAGCGAGTGCGTGAACGGGTTGAGTTCGCAAAGAAGACGCTGACCGCCAAAGGTTTTAAGTTCGACTCGTCGACGCAGCTGACGCTTGATCCCGATTCGCGAAAGTTTGCAAAAAGCGAAGCGGAACAGGACAGCTATCACAAAAAATATCTGCAATTCCAGCTTTCAAACCACTTGGCGACGGGCCTGACGCAAGAGGAGGCCTCTCAGCAGGTGATTCGATCGTACGAGCGCGGACTGAAGCGTATTGCTGAAACTTCGAAGGAGCAGATGTTCTCTGACTACCTCGATTCTTTTGGCCGGGCACTTGATCCACATACATCGTACTTTTCAAAAGACACGCTTGAAGACTTTGAGATGGACATGTCGCTTTCGCTTGAAGGTATTGGAGCGTCGCTTTCGCAACAGGATGGATTCACTGTTGTTGAATCGCTGATCGATGGTGGCAGCGCAAAGTCATCGGGTCTTGTGCAGCCTCAGGACAAGATCGTGGCTGTGGGCCAGGTGAATCCCGACGGGACCGAGGCCGCGTTTGAAAATGTCGTTGAAGTTGAGCTTCGCGATGTTGTTCGGAAAATCCGCGGTCCAAAGGGAACAAAGGTTCGGTTGCAGCTTCTCCGCCAGAAGTCTGACGGTGCAAAAGAACGTCTCGCGATCACGCTGACTCGGGACAAAGTGAAGCTTGAAGACAATGCGGCCCAGCTTTCGATGCTTGAGCGAGAGATCGACGGAAAGAAAGTTCCGATTGCGCTGCTGAATCTTCCGTCGTTCTACTCGGATGGTCGTCGTGGTGGTCGTTCGGCAGCAAGCGATATGAAACGTTTGATTGCCGAGGCGAAAGAAAAGGGTGCAAAGGCGATGGTCGTCGACTTTTCGACCAATGGCGGCGGCTCGCTTGAGGATGCGGTCCGCATTGCGGGATTGTTCTTTAAGCTTGGCAACGTGGTGAAGCAGAGCAATCGCGATCCGGATGGGCAGGCACTGACGCTAGCTGATCGCGACAGCACAGTTGATTGGAATGGTCCGCTTGTGATTTTGACCAGCCGCATGTCGGCTTCGGCAAGTGAGATCGTCGCTGGTACTTTGAAAGACTACTCACGCGCGGTGATTGTTGGTGGTGATCACACGTTTGGTAAAGGCAGCGTACAGTCGGTTCAAGAGTTGCCGCCGGGCCTGGGCGCTGTGAAAACGACTGTTGGATGGTTCTTCACTCCTGGTGGTTTTTCGACGCAGTGGCGGGGTGTTGATGGCGATGTGGTGCTTCCGAGTGCATTGGCCAATGATGAGTTTGGTGAAAAGACTCTCGACTATTCTCTGAATCCGCAGCAGATCAAGCCGTTCAAGTCAGAAGAGGCGAAGGCGGACTGGCTTGAGGTGACGAAGGCCGATATTGATCAACTGAAGGCTCGCGCATCGGCTCGAGTCGCAAAGAATCCTGAGTTCCAAAAAATCGTGACCGAGACCAAAAAGGCCAAGGCCCGCGGCAAGCTGATCAAACTGGCTGAGTCG
>JAEUWE010000287.1 GCA_016791465.1 Pseudobdellovibrionaceae bacterium | reverse complement strand
TGTGTTTGCAAATGGTTGAGGCATCGTTGTCGGACTTCGGCCAAAGACACGGGCAATTTCGAGCTCTCCGAATTCAGCGGAGTAGGTGAGTTTGGCGGCATCGGGGTGAGTCAACTGGTCAATAAGTGGATCAAGGAAGAGTCGGTTGGCGCGTCGCCCGGTGAAAAAATCAAGAGAGGGAAGAGTCCAGCTCTGCGACCAGCGAATCGGCTGGCGGCCAATTCTGAGCGCCCACGCAGATCCTTCACTTTGAATCTCTCCATCCCAGAACAGTTCGGAAAGATCGGCTGAGCTCTTGGTCCCCCGGCTTTCTTGGCTTGGCTTTGAGGCTTCACTGAACTCTTGCGTTAAAAATCCGTCGGCCCGAAGCCCCATCTGTGCATAGCGAAGATCAAGGCTTGAGCGAAGATAGAGTGTCCTTGCGATGGCCCGCTGCTCGCTCTCCCAGATGTCAAGGCGAGGTGTATAGCTGATATTGCCTGTGACCGCGTCATTCGCACGGGCGAAGCGCGTAAAACAGATCACGGTCAAAATTAGCGAGAGCCAGCGGCCGATGAAAGTCATCGTGCTTTCTCAAGATAGGAAACAGAAAAAAGAGATTCGGAAAGCTCTTTGGTCTCCATTGAGAGGACTCGAATCGTGGACTTTTTTCCGGCGGTATCTTCGATGCGGAGGACCGACGGTCGCTCGGCTCCCGCGAGTGTTTTGTATTCTTCATACCATGCGCGCTTCAGAACCGTCTTGCCATCGAGTCCTAAAAACTCGGCGTGAATGGGGCGGTGTGTTTTTGGATCAATCCAAAGTCTCATTTTTGAATAAGTGAGACCTTGTTTTTTGCCGTCGAGAAAGAGGACCAGCTCTTCGGTGGTCTGCTTTTCAATACTGGGAGTGTAGTCACCGGCCCATCGCGTGCGAGCAATATCGCCGTTGGCGACTTCGCCTGCGAGTTTCTGTGCAAGTGAGAGGCGCATCGAGCGTTTAAGATTTGGAATATAGGCATAGAAGTCGCGCTCCAGCATCAGCATATTGCGGCCGATGTCGCGAGAAGGCTTTTTAACAACGACGAGCGTCTTCTCTGGACCCTTGAGCAGAACTTCAAACTCCTGATCGCTGTTTGCGGTCACAACTTGAATTTGCATCCGGTAGTTCTCTGCAGGGTTGCGAACAGCGTCAGCTGCCCGGAGAAGCTCTTCCGCTGAAACTGAGTCAGTGGCGTTTGCGGAAGCAGAAAAAACGATGCTGTAGGCGATGAACAGAGTAAGGAGTTTTTCCATGCCGCCAGCCTAGCATGAACCTCGGCATTGAAGAATCGAAGGCTTGTCCCTAGACTCATTTTAGAAAAATCGGATGGAGTGGTAGGCGAGACATGTCAAATAATTCATTGATTGAAGTTCAAGATGTGGAATATCGCTACGAGACGCGCGAAGCGACCTCGGCACCAGCGGTCCTACGAGGAGTGAGCCTTACGGTTCAAGCTGGCGAAATGGCCTGTCTGATGGGGCCGTCCGGAAGCGGCAAAACCACCCTTTTGAATCTCATGGGGCTACTTGAGAAGCCGCAGGTCGGTGATATTCGGTTCCTCGGGCAATCGGTTAAGGGCATGAGCGAATCAGCGCTCGAGGTGCATCGTCTGCGCGATCTGGGATTTATTTTTCAAGCCTTCTTTCTTATTCCGACTCTATCTGTTCTCGACAATACGACTTATTTCCTTGGGCCCTTGGGAATGGGAGCACGTGAATCGAAAGAGCGAGCGACTGAGGTTTTAGAAAAGGTCGGGCTTCAGGATCACCTTTTGAAGTATCCACGTGAGCTTTCAGGAGGCCAGCGCCAACGTGTGGCGGTTGCAAGAGCGGTGGCGAAAAAACCAAAGGTGATTTTGGCTGATGAGCCGACCGCTAATCTTGATCGTGCAACGGCAGAGAAAATCGTTTCGGTGTTTCAAGAGCTTCGCGATAAAGAGG
>JAEUWE010000189.1 GCA_016791465.1 Pseudobdellovibrionaceae bacterium | reverse complement strand
AAGAGCCTGCTGAGCGACATCCATAATGACTGGTTTTAGTTTCCCCTCTTCTGCCAATTTCTGTACCTGAGGGAGTGCCGCATCGATGGTGTTCAGAACACGTTTACTTGCAGCGTCGTCGTTGAGTGCGATGAGAAGCTGATCTTTTACCGATACCTGCTCAGCCGTAAGAGCCACTTCTTCAGCGGCAATTCCACGAACGCCAGACTTCGACGAATCCGATACTTCTCGAGTGCCGGAATAGATCGAGCACGAGGAGAGAACGAGAAAAAGAAGTGAAATCATTTTCTTCATAGAGATCAACCCGCCTTAGTTTGGGTGCATTGAATATCGCTCTCAATTGTATCAAGAGTCTTTCGCACAGTAAGGCCTTGCGGGCGCTGAGCACTCTGAACTATGCCATCGTCCAGCAGATGAGCTGTCATGGATGACATCGCCACTTAAAAAGGTGACCGATATCGGCTTTATAACTTTTGTGGCGATTGTAGAATTTGGTAGGGAATGCCGGGCTCGAACCGACGACATCCACCTTGTAAGGGTGGCGCTCTACCAACTGAGCTAATTCCCTATCGAAGAACGACGACTATAATCTCAAACCTGACGGGCTGTCACGCACAGACAGGCCCGTACAGATCCTTTTTTTATCGAATCTGGCGAGTTCTCGCCAATTCCTGCTGATGCTTCACATACTGATCCAGAGTCAGAACCGAAACCTTACGAGCCACCATGTGAATATCATCGGTCTCGTTTCCGTTGAACGGTCGAACCGTCACAACCGTCACTTGTTTCGACTGTCCCTTGCCGACCACCTGTTTAAACTGGCGGATGTACAGCATATACTGCGTCGACGGCGTCGTCATCGCAGCGCGAACCATCGTATCGTTGGCAAGTGCCAAGCCCGTACCATCGCCAGTCAGGCGATAAGTCGTCCGATCGAAAGTATTCACTTTCAAAATCTTGCGACCGTTGCAGTCAGACTGAACCTCGAAACTGAAGTAAAGCGATGTGCCGTCGGGAAGCTTCATCGTCCAAATGCCGTCGATGGACGCCCATGGGAACGGAAGCAGCGCACTCAGCGGAAACGGTCCGACAGGATCCGTCGCTCGAGCCGTCTCAACCGGCGCCACAGTCGTGCCTCCGGCATAAGGAGCCGACGCCGCAACTGTTACACATGGTTCAGCCTGCATGGCCGATGACTGAGCAAATCCCTTCGCCGAGATACCAAAAACAACAGCAAACACCAATAGCCACGCTGCTGGGCGCACCTGTCGGTAAGCATGTCCTGATGTGGTGTTCACGTCCCCCCCCCGCATCATTGCTCCATCAACACTTTCGTATTCTTGTTCAAGTAGTAGCCATTCTTCGCCCGGAAGATGTAGCGCGGCTTTTCATAATCCGGCTCAATCAGCTTGCGCAGACGCTTAATGGTTACGTAGATCTTGTTGTCGTGAACCGCAGGATCGTACTCCTGCTTCCAAACTTGTTTCACCAAGAACTCTTTTGAATAAACATGTCCTGGCTGACGCATAAACAAGCGCAGCATGTCGAGAAGGATGAACTGATTCTTAAAATCAACTCGTCCTTTCTTGCGCTCGAGAACAGAGTGCGAACCGGCATCGAAGACCAAGTCGTAATCTTCTTTTGAAGTCACACCCAATTCAGCCAGCTGCGCATCAATGTGACGGCTCAAATAGCGAAGGTTCTGCGGATCGGCCGACTTCTTCGCAAGGCGGAAATACATCCGAGCCATATCGGTCTCACCAGAGTCGCGATACGTGCTCGCCGTCCAGTAGAGAAGCTGAATGTACATGTAGAGATTCTTCTCTTCGCGCAAGAGATCGTAGCAGTCCCAGAAAATCTCAAGGGCCTGTTCGTGCTTTTTCATCTTGCGGAAGATGTTGCCGTTGAGCATTTGGCTCGACAGTTTCAAATCCCGCAACTGCATGACCTGAAAGAAGACCTGAAGATTGTAGATCTCTTTCAGCGCTTCACTGAGACGATCAAGGGAGAAATAAGTAACCGCAAGACCGTTGATCGCGTAGCAAATATCGGCTTTTTGATCGCTCGCCAACGCAATCGCCAACGACTTTTGGAAGTAGTCGAGAGCGACGTCAAATTGACCCTTATAGGAAGCGCAAATGCCGAGCGTGTAATAGGTCTTGGCGTTGAGCTCAAAGCCCTCTTTTAATACCAGATCCTGAAGCGCTTCTTTTGTGGAATTGATCGCTTCCGAGTCCTCTCGCTCCGCATACATTCTGAGCAAGTGGTTCTGGCATTTCAGATATTTTTCGTAGTCTTTGGAGTTAAAGGCGAGTTGGGCCGCTGCTTTGTACTTGTCGATCGCGATCGCAAAATCACAGCGCTCGTAATAGAGCTTTCCGAGCTCCATCAACGATTCCACGGCCGATGACCCTTGGGGCTCGGTGTGACCGTTTTGCTCTCTGTGTTCCATGGACTGCGCCATCTGCAGGCTTACCTCGATACCACCACAGGTATCTTAAATCTTCTGTCTCGCTTGTAACGAGCCCGTTCTGACACCCCGGGATAGGGCCGTCAACACTGCTCGTCACAAAATCCAAGGATTTTCGTCAACATGGAAGGAATTCAAAACAGGACCGTCGCCAATCCGCCCCGGGGCGCCCCCGGAGCCCGGCGTCATTCCGCTCCGACACCAGATTCCGACGGTACGGAGCTTGAACTGCAAGCCATCGTTCAATCTCGAACATCCCATCTGGGATCAAGAAAGGACCAGCCGTGTTGAAACTGCTCTCTATTCTCAATAATCGCTCACTCTCACATGATACCCGTATGGGGCTTCTCTCGTTGCTAACGGCGCTGCTGCTGAGCCCAGCGGCCTTCGCTGGCCCCATGGACGATCTCGTCGACTGCACGCGATACTGCTCCGCTCACTGCGAGGCTCTCGCCCGCCGCATTGGCCAGATCGCCAATGACGTGGAAAGCAACTGCTCGGGCGGAGGAGGCTCACGGGCCGATATTGTGAAAGCTTGCAGCGACGCGTTTATCTCATCGAGTGATGAACAGCGCTGTATTCGCACCGCCCACTCGAGCGCGAGTGTTGAGATGTGCTCACGAAAATTTATTATGACATCGGATGAACTTCGCTGTGTGGAAGCCGGAAAGCCCGCCGACGTCGTCGAGGCCTGTGAGAGCGAGTTCGTCATGACTGCAGACGAACTCACCTGCGTTGACTACGCTCATTCTGCCCGCGAGGTCCGCGCCTGCGTTTCTCAGTATGTTTCTGCCCGCGATGAACTGCGGTGCCTTGGCGCGCCCTAAAGTTCGGGCAGACTGGACATAAAGAAAGCCCGCACTTTCTCCAAGTGCGGGCTTCGCTTTTTTAGAGATACACAAACCGCTCAGTGCGTGTGTAGTTCATGCCCAAGATACTGCGCGCGAACTCCAGAGCCGCGCTCACCGCGCGCTTTGAATAATTCTTTCGCATGCTTGATATCCAGCGCATTTACCAACACCTGATCGACGTGATCGACCAAGATGATCTTCAATTCCTTGAGGACCTCTTTTGGAATGTCCTTGGTGTCCTTCTCATTTTCCTTCGGGCAAATGATGGTTCGGATACCTCCGCGATGAGCCGCCAGAACCTTCTCTTTTAAGCCGCCGATGGCCAGTACGCGACCACGCAGCGTCACCTCGCCCGTCATTGCGACAATTCGCTTTACCGGGATCTTCAAACACGCCGACACAATTGACGTCGTGATCGCACAACCCGCTGACGGACCGTCCTTCGGAATCGCTCCCTCTGGAACGTGGATATGAACATCGACATTGGCGAAGTACTCCTTGTCGAGACCAAAGAGCGGACCGCGCGATCGAACATAGCTCATCGCAGCCGAGCAGCTCTCTTTCATAACATCGCCAAGCTGACCGGTAATCGTAAACTTTCCTTTTCCAGGAACAACCGTCACCTCGATCGGAAGCAGATCACCACCCACTTCGGTATAAGCCATACCATTGGTGAGACCGATCTCATTCTCTTCCTCGATCTTTCCATGGCGATACTTGTGGGGACCAAGCAGCTCAACGAGCTTCTTCGGCGTCACAATGTAACCCTTGCTACCCGCAAATGACTTCGGGGTCTTGTTGGAAGCCTTCCGCTCCTTTGTCGCCCCTCCGGCCTTCGATTCAAGAACCGCGCGTTCTTTAATCAATACCGTTGCGACTTTACGGCAGACATTTGCGATCTGACGCTCGAGGTTCCGCACTCCCGATTCGCGAGTATAGAACTGAATCAGCTGGCGGATCGTTGCGTCTGGGATGCTGACTTTGTAGTCCGTCAAACCGTGCATCTTGAGTTGCTTTGGGACCAAGTACTTTCGCGAAATATGGAACTTCTCGCTCTCGATATAGCCCTCGAGGCTGATGATTTCCATGCGATCCAAGAGCGGACGAGGAATTGTGTGCAGCGAGTTCGCCGTCGTCACAAACATCGTCTTCGAAAGATCGTAGTCGACCTCAAGGTAATGATCGTTGAATGTCGCGTTCTGCTCAGGATCCAAAACTTCAAGCAAAGCCGACGACGGATCTCCACGGAAGTCGCTCGACATTTTGTCGATTTCATCGAGCAACAGAAGCGGGTTGCCGGTGTCTGTTTTACGGAACGCCTGAAGAATCTTTCCAGGCATCGCGCCAACGTAGGTCTTACGGTGACCACGAATCTCGGCTTCGTCGCGAACTCCACCAAGAGAGATCCGTGCGAAACTGCGGCCCAGCGACTTTGCGATCGAACGCGCGAGCGACGTCTTACCAACACCGGGAGGTCCAACCAAGCAAAGGATTGGGCCGCGCATGTCAGGCGCAATCGCCTGCACCGCAAGGTGCTCAAGAATGCGCTCTTTCACGCGCTCAAGACCCCAGTGGTCCTCATCAAGAATTCTCTGCGCTTCGTTGATGTCGTGTTTATCAACCGAGTAGTTGTACCATGGAAGGCCGAGCATCCAGTCGATGTAGTTGCGAACCACCGTTGCTTCAGCTGACATCGGCGACATCATCTTCAGTTTCTTGATCTCTTTCAGAGTCTTCTCGCGAGCATCGGCCGACATCTTTTTCTTTTTTGCCTGCTCTTCTAACTCTTGAACTTCGGCCTGATAGTCATCCTTCTCGCCAAGCTCTTTCTGGATCGCCTGCATCTGCTCGTTCAGATAGTACTCTTTCTGCGAGCGCTCCATCTGCTTCTTCACGCGCGTGCGAATCTTCTTCTCGACTTCAAGAATTTCAATTTCGCCGCTCATCATCTCAAGCAGCTGCTCAAGACGCTTTCCCGGATCGTTCAACTCAAGAATCTTCTGCTTATCTTCAAGTTTCAGATTCATTTGAGCCGCGATGATGTCGGCGAGCTCTGACGAATTGTCGATCGTGGTCACTTTCATCAGGATCTCTGGCGGAATGCGCTTGTTGAGCTTCACGTATTGCTCAAATGTCGCTTTCACTGAACGCATCAGCGCCTGAACCTCAACTTCGCGCTCTGATACTTCGGGAAGGTCCACCGCCTCAACGGTAAAGTGACTGTCGTTGGGAACATACTTCAGAATGCGAACACGGCGCTTGCCTTCGACAAGGACCTTCACCGTTCCATCTGGAAGACGCAGAAGCTGAATGATCGCCCCCACCGTTCCGACGTCGTAGATATCAGACGGCTCGGGATTGTTCGTCTTTGCATCCTTCTGGGCTGCAAGCACGATATCGACTTGTTTCGACATTGCCTCTTCAAGGGCGTTGATCGATTTTTCGCGCCCCACGAAAAGCGGCATCATCATATGCGGGAAAATGATGAGATCGCGAAGTGGAAGCATCGGCAGCAATTGCACTCCTTCAGTTTTGTCGGAGGCTTTCTCTGCTGCGCGTGAAGCGCCTTTCTCTGGTGCCTTATCGCGTTTATTTGAAGCCGACATAGAGCCTCCCTTTGTTGGTCCTTAGCGACCCGTCCGTGGTGTTAAAGGAGGCCTGTATGCGCCTCCTCTTTTCTTATGATGGCAGACCCGTGGCAGAGAGCAATCGGTCAATGCATTCGAACATATTGCGTACGGACCTCGGACAGAGGTGTGTTTGCAGCTATAAGATTTCCTGATGGCTGGGCCGTCCGAAACTCGACCAAAGGCGTGGGCCATGTGGTGGCGCAAGGGGACTTTCTTAAGGTTCGGTTAACGGCAGCGCTGGGGCACGGCCGGGCCGCCGACGGCTGCCCCCGTCAAGCCAAGTTCATATCCGACATCTCGCTGCTCCGATTGACGTTTTCGATCGTCTCAAGTAGACCGTCGGTCACCTTCCAAACAGGCCGAATTCAACCGGCCAGCGCGACAAGTTTAGCTATGAAAATCGCCAAGTCTTAATCTCTTCTTCGTTCAAATAATATTTCTCGTAATACTCAGGTTTCGGATTTTCAATACGTTTTTGCGTAATGAGTTTTCGACGCT
>JAEUWE010000169.1 GCA_016791465.1 Pseudobdellovibrionaceae bacterium | reverse complement strand
AAAACCGTCGAGGGTGCCATCGGAGGTCTCTTCGGCAGCGCTATTGCGGGAGTCGTCATCGCTCAATACCTCCCACAGCATACAACGTCGGCGACTATGATTGCCGCAGCCGTCGTCACCGGCGGTTTTGCGCAGATTGGCGATCTCCATGAGTCTCTTTTGAAACGTGTGGCGGACGTAAAAGATTCCGGTTCGATTATGCCGGGCCACGGCGGAATTCTCGACCGCCTCGATGGCGTCTTGTTTGCCGCGCCAGTTTACTACAGCGTCGTCAGCTTCTTGATCAATCGATGATGACGGCCGAATTCGGTCCTAGGTCCTGAACGCTGCAGAGCGCGGTGTTCCACCAGACACTCCAGAAGTTTGTCAGATCGATTGAAAAGTCTGGAGCTCGGCCGGGTCGACCGACTATCATAGTGCAATGACAAGTGTATTTTCTTATGCCATCCCCATGATTATCCTCCTCGGGCTCCTGATTTTCGTTCACGAGCTCGGCCACTTTCTCGTCGCGAAGTACTTCAAAGTGCGCGTTGAGGTTTTCAGTCTTGGCTTTGGAAAAAAGCTTCTGAGCTTCCGACGTGGCGAGACCGAGTACTGCATCGCCGCAGTCCCGCTCGGTGGATACGTTAAGATGTTTGGCGACGACCCCTCCGCAGACGTCAGCGAAGCGGATCGAGCGGGCTCATTCCTCCACAAACCCGTCGGCCAACGCATCGCCGTTGTTTTGGCAGGGCCGATTATGAACCTGCTGTTCGCGTTCTTACTGTATTCGGCTATTGCGATGCTTGGGGAAAAGGCACTATTCCCGGGGCTTGGCGATCTCGCACAAAACTCTGCCGCATGGAGTGCCGGGTTTCGATCTGGTGACACCATTCTCGAAATCGATGGCAAGTCGATCGCGACTTGGAATGAACTCGAAAAGAAAATTCAGTCCAATCCTGGAAAGCCGCTGCGATTTGGAATTCAACGCGAAGACGGTACCGCAACCTCTTTGGAAGCGACTCCGAAACTCATCGCCAATCCAAATGTTCTCTCATGGACAAAAGAGATCGGCGATATCGACGGTCTGACATTCCTCTCGCGTTCAGCAACGATTGCCGTGATCCCGGGATCTGCCGCAGCAAAAGCCGGAATGCGCTCGGGCGATTCAATTGTGAAGATCAATGCGACACAGTTCCGTCGCTGGCGCGAGATCGAACGCGCCGTGGGCTCGTTTACAAGTGAGGCTAAACTGACCTTCACCGTTCAGCGCGGCTTTATCGAGGCGCTACAGAACGCCGACGAAGAGGCACAACCGCAAACTCTTGAGTTCGTCGTCGATGTGCCTCCGACCGCCGCCGGCCAGAGCGGAACAGCGGCGCTCCGCGCTTTGGGCTTTGATGATCCTGAGCTTTATTTGGCGTCAATCGAGAAAGACTCACCGGCCGCGAAAGCCGGGCTCTTGCCTGGCGATCAGCTGGTCTCGATCAACGGAGAGAAACTCACGAAGTTCGAAGAGGTCGTCGGCCGCATTCGTGCTTTTGATGGCACGAAACCTATCGATTTTGCCATCATTCGCGACGGCAAACCGATGACTCTCGCCATTTCACCAAACGTGAAAAAACGAATGAATCACATGGGACAGGAGGAGACTCGATTTGAAGTCGGCATTCGCCCGATGATCATCGACGACGTTCCACAGACGGTCCAAGTCGCAACAGGAAATGTGATTGAAGCCGCCGAGCGCGGCGCGATTCGCTCCGTCGAGATGTCGGGTGCCATTGTTGTTGGTCTCATTCGCTTGTTCCAGGGGCAGGTCTCGTCGAAAAATGTTGGCGGCTTTCTCTCAATCGGACAGATGGCCAAGAAGTCTTGGAGCATGGGCGCTTCGGAGTTTCTCATGGCGATGGCTGTCATCTCCCTCAACCTCTTCATTTTGAATCTGCTCCCGGTGCCTGTACTCGACGGTGGCCATCTTGTGTTCTACACAATCGAAGCTGTTCGCGGCGCGCCGCTCTCGATGCAAAAGATGGAACTCGCGCAACGCGTGGGAGCAGCGCTACTAGTTGGACTGATGGTGTTTGCGTTGTTTAACGACGTTTCGCGCATTTTCTTTCGCTGATGTCGACAAACCTTGTACTTGGAATCGAAACGACAACGACAGCGGGATCGGTGGTTCTTGTTGAGAACCCCGACGAACCAAACGAGCGAACTCTGATCTCTGAACAATGGCGTCGCGACCGCAGCCACGCCGAAGTTCTTGGACCATCGCTCGAACGAGTTGCGCCTTATTTTTCCAAACTCTCCGCCATCGCCGTCGGCCAAGGACCTGGAAGCTTCACTGGCATTCGAGTTGGTATCAACGCTGCCCGAGCTCTGGGCTGGTCGCTTCATCTTCCGGTCGTTACCATTAGCAGCACCGAAAACATGCTCGAAGGTGCTCGCTCATCCGGCGCCATACCGCCCAATCAATTGGTGGTCGCGACACTTCCGGCCCAGATGGGGCTCGTATTCGCACAGTGGTCATCAGCGGCCCCCGGCGCCTACTCTGTTCATGAGCTGAGAGATCGCCTCGCTGCGCACAGCGGTGCCATCTGCCTCATCGGCGATGGCTGCACTTTGGTCCAGGAAGAACTTCGCCAGTCGGGACTGACGATTCATAGACCCACTACCGATCTTGATTTTCCAACCGCCCACGTCGCCGTTCGTCTGGCTCAAAGAAAGCTCATCGCACCGCCCTTGGTCCGAAAGGAGGAGAAGTTCAGCTGGCAAGCAGCGCAGGCCCTCTATATTCGCGGGAGTGGTGCCGAAGAGAAGATGTCATGAATACTATTTGGGCAATCGGCGGCGGTAAGGGCGGAATTGGAAAGAGTTTTATCAGCTCTTCTCTCGCCATTTGCCTCACGCGAATGGGCAAGTCCGTCACTCTCATTGATCTTGATCTCGGCAGCGCAAACCTTCACACGTGCCTTGGAATCAAAATTCCGAATCAAACTCTCTCTGATTTTGTATCAGGTCGCACACACTCTCTTGCTGACGTCACAACCGTCACCGAAATTCCGGGACTCAATTTCATCAGCGGTTTTAACGACGCCCTCAATATCGCTGACCTGAATCGCGATGCCAAGAATCGACTCATCCACGGCTTGCGCTCGCTGCCCACTCCCTATGTCATCTTGGATCTCGGCGCTGGCACGAGTGAAAACACGCTCGACTTCTTTTTGGCCGCCGATCAGAAGGTCGTCGCGGTCACTCCCGAGCCGACATCGATCGAGAACGCCTACCGTTTCATGAAAGCGAGCTATTATCGCAAGCTTCGCGAGGCCGAGTCTGAACTGGGGATTCAATCGTTGATCGAAGCGGCGATGGATTCGCGCAATAATCTTGGAATCAAAAGCCCCGCCGACCTGGTTCGATACATTCATCAAACGAACCCCGAAGCCGGCCTTCGCCTGTCGAATAAGATTTCGGATTTCTCGATTCAGTTGCTCTTGAATCAGGTTCGCACACGCCAAGACATCGAATTGGGTCACTCGATGAAGAGTGTCTGCAAAAAGTACTTTGGAATTGAAGCCAACTACCTCGGCTACATCGATCACGATAACGCCGTGTGGCAGTCGCTGCGCAAGCGTCGCCCTATGGTGATTGAGTATCCTTACTCAAGTATCGTTGGCCAGTTCCTTCAGATCTCAAAGAATCTATTGAATCCTGCGGCGCTTCGCGCTGTCATTTAAGGATGTTCGGTTCTAAGGATGGAGTGAACTATTACGAAGTACTCGAGGTACCGCCAGACGCGGTTCCAGCTGAGATCCAACGCGCCTATCAGCGCGCAAAAGCGACGTATTCTCAAGACAACCCCGCTCTCTACTCGATGTTCTCACGCGAAGAAGCGCGCGATCTCTTAAAGCTCGTCGACGAGGCCTACTCCGTTCTCGGCAACAATCAGCTTCGCCGTGCCTATGATGAGTCTTTACAGAAAAACGGCGTCCCCATCGCTGCGCCTCGCTCAGCTGTTTCCGTCGATCACCAAGCGTTGCCGGACTTTGTTGTTCCAGACCCCTCAATTCCAGGATCTGTCGAGATCGCCGCTGCCCATCAGACAATTCCAATGCCGCTCGTGACCAATGCGGCACCCGCGCCAACACCAACCCCCGCCGTCTTCGAGCAGGGACCACGTGAAACGGTGATTGTCACAACATCAGAATTCACGGTTCGCAAACGCGAGACTCCGCCGACGCTGAAGCCCGGCATGGCAAAGTGCCCGATGGGCACTTATGCTGTCGACGCTGCCATGGAGCAAGAGATCGCGGCAAAAGATGAGTTCGACGGACCTTTCTTAAAGAAAATTCGAACCTACAAACAGGTTCCGCTCGAAAAACTATCGGAGAGTTCGCGCATCGGTAAAACCTACCTGATCGCCCTTGAGTCAAACGACTTCAAGAATCTTCCCGCACCTGTTTTCTTGCGTGGCTTTCTTGTGCAAATTGCTCGGCAGCTTGGCCTTGATGAAAACAAAGTGGTCACTTCATATATGAAGTTGGCCAAAAAGAGCTGATACAGCGGTGACTCAACACCCACCGACACCCGCCGCACGACCCGGGGAGTCCTTCAAAGAGGAAACCTTCTCTGCGACACCTGAAACTGTGGGACTTCGAATTGATAAAGCCTTGGCTTCACACCCTTTGGTCGCGACGCGATCGCAGGCATCGCGCCTTCTGAGTCGCGAGCTTGTTTGGTTTGAAGGTGCGCCGGTAAAGCCATCGCACGTTCTTAAGGCGTCCGATGTCTTTCATGTCTTCATCCCACAGGTTCCAACGCAAACACTGGTGCCTTATGATTTCCCTCTGAACATTGCCTATGAAGATGCTGATCTCATCGTCGTGGATAAACCTGCAAACCTTGTCGTTCACCCGGCCTACGGACACGCACACGACACCTTGGTGAATGCGCTCCTGCACCACACCACTGATCTCTCGCAGGGATTCAACGAAATGCGTCCCGGTCTTGTGCATCGGCTCGACAAAGACACGAGTGGTTTGATTGTAATCGCCAAAAACGAACACGCTCAACGCGAGCTTGCCCTCCAGTTTCAACGCAAGATCACTCACCGAATCTACCGCGCCCTCGTTTTTGGCGAGATGAAGCCTTTGGCAGGAACTGTTCAATCAAATTTGAAACGACATCCCGAGGACCGACGACGATCCGCTTCGCAGGATGACGGCAAACTCGCCATCACGCACTACCGTACACTGGCAACCCATCCAACCGGCATCTCACTACTGGAGCTCAAACTCGAAACGGGTCGCACTCATCAAATTCGAGTTCACGTCACCGAGTCGGGGCACCCGATAGTCGGCGACACACTTTACGGTGCCGATAAACGAATCAAATCATTGAAAAGCGTCGCTCTCAGAAAGATGGTGGAAGAGCTTCCTCGCTTTGCACTGCACGCATTCGAACTTGGCTTCTATCATCCGACCAGTGGGAAGTTCATGTTGCTTCAAAGCGTGTGGCCAGAAGACCTACGGCCGCTGGTCGAACACTGCGACTTTCCACTTTTTGGCGAAAAGCCGCTCGTGCACATCTTCGACAAACGCCCCGAAGACAGTTATCCATGGCCCCGCGTGCGATCAGCTTTGCCGGATACCGACGATGACGAATGACATTGTCTCGGATGGTCCATTTCGCATCGGCTTTGGTCGGCGCGGGCAGACGCTGGACGAGCTCTTGCCCGGCCATCGCTGGGCCACTCTCCACCAGATTCACTCAAACAAAGTGGTGCACCAGCCGATCACACCAGGAAGTGTCGAACCCCAAGCCGATGCGCACTATACTTTTGAAAGCGGACTCGGTCTTGTTGTCAAAACTGCTGATTGTCTTCCAGTTCTCATTGGAGGCGCTGGCGTCATCGCCGCTATTCACGCCGGCTGGCGCGGCGTTGAATCTGATATTATCGGTGAAACACTGAGCGCAATTGAGCGAGACCGCCCCACCCTTTTGATGTCGTCACTGCGTGTCTGGATTGGGCCTCATATTCGACAGCAGAGCTTTGAGGCTGGCACCGATGTCGCGAGTCGTCTTCTGAGCGCGGCTGAAAAAGCCGACAAGCGGCGCACCAATCGCCGGAATCAAGCCGATCCCAGTTTTTCGAAGGCTCAACTCAGTCTTGAAAAAGGTACTGCCGACAAACGTTGGGTCGATCTTGAAACCATCGCGCGCATTCAACTCACAAGTTTCGGAATTCCCAATCAGCAGATCGTCAGTGTCGGCATCGACACTGTCAGCGACCACAATTGGTCATCCTTTCGTCGCGACCGCGAACAGGCGGGACGAAATCTCAGTTTTATTACCGCAACTTGGTGATCCGCCCCTCGAGTTGGCGAGCGGCTTTCGGCGGATCATGATCCGGCCACCCCATGACGACAGCACAAAGAAGCTCAAGCCCTGAGTCGCTCTCGACACCAAGAAAGCGATCGACCTCATCTTTGATCTCAAGCGGAGCACCCATTGTGCAGCAACCAAGACCTTCAGCAACGCAAGCCAAGTTCATGTTCTCAACGGCCATGTACACCGAGCCGATCGATGTGTGATATCTCTCCTCCGCATCGTTGTGTGAATAGCAGAGCACAACGACCGGTGCTTCGCCCAAAGTGTAGAAGAAACGCTCGGTGAACGCATACAGAGACGGCTTCAATCGCTTCTCAAGAATATCTTTGATGCCCAGCCATGACTTCTGCGAAAGCTTCACGTATTGATCGCGCTTTTCTCCCTGCAAAACGAAGAAACGCCAGTTCTGCCGATTTTTTCCGGAAGGTGCCTGGAGGGCCGCCGCCATAACCCGATCCAAAACTTCGTCTGGTACATCGATCGGTTTAAACTTGCGAATCGAGCGCCGCGCTTCGAGGAGGCGATAGAACTCCTGCCGGAACTCCGAGGCAAATGGCGCAAAGCGCATGCTGTCTATTTTCTTTTCATCCGTCACAACCGACAATCCTTCCAGCAAGTACCAATTCATCGGTACAATCAAAGACTTAGACCATGTTCGCGAAATGAGCCACCAGGAACGCACTGACTGTCGACAAGATGCACACCGTAGGCAGACTCAAGGTGCTGTTTTTACTCATCTTTTTCGTCTCAGTTTGAGCCCTCTTCGGCGCAGAACGGCACCGTTCTTGGATACTAATCAATGCAAGCGGTCCGCATCACGCAGCGAAGGAGCCCACAATGAACGGCGAAAAATGGATTCGAATCACACAACTCTCACTGGGTCTCGTTGCCACCGCTGCATTTTTTGCCGCCGTTATTCCTGACGTTCGCGCCAGCGTTCGCGGCACAGTGATGAAGGACTTCCGTACCGTCATCTCAACAGCAAGCGGTGATCTGGGAGGCGACGGCAACATGTTCACTGTTGCTAAAATCAAAACCCGCAACAATATCTACCTCGAAATCTTTTCCTCGATCGCCGATGGAGCACCACAGCTGGTTGAGCGCATTGAGCTCGCCGACTCGCGCGATGCCTTCTTCAACTTCGACGGACAGGCAACAAACTTGGCGATTGAAGACGTCAACGGCGACGGACGCAAAGAAATCCTGGCGCCGACTTTTGATAAGAATCTTGTCGGGCGCCTGAATGTGTTTGAGTACAACAGCTCAACTGGCGGATTCAATAAGGTGATGCGCTCAACGCTTTGAGCACTTCAATGTCTGCATTCTCTCGCCAAGAATACCAAGCGGAACAAGACCCACATCTAAAATCGCATCGTGAAAGCAACGCTCGGCAAAGTCTTTGCCGAGTCGGCCCTGAGTTTGCTCGCGAATCTTCCTAAGCTTCATGTAGCCGTAATAGTAGCTCGGCGCCTGCCCGGGGCTGTCCCACATATAGCGACGAAGCTCAAGGTCTGCCCACTGAGGCGACATGCCGACTTCCTCGGTGATCACGCGCTTTGCTTCAGCAGGAGTGATCTTGCCAAGCTGCAGCTCGGGATCGAGAAACATGCGCGCATTCCGCATCATGCGTGAAGCCATAAGGCCCATCTTCTCATCTTCGCTCATCGATGGCTCCATCAACCACTCGGCGTAGAGCGCCCAGCCCTCAACGTTAACGCTGTTGAAGGCATAGTTCGCACGAATGATCGAGACACCGCGATCGATGATCGCACTGAACTGCAGGTCGTGGCCTGGACGTCCCTCGTGCGCCGTCAACGATTTCGCAGAAGCCGCATAAGAGAAGTCGTCAAACGCGAGTTTGTCTTTTGAGCCCACTGGCACGACGAACTCCGGCCTTTCTCCCGTGTTGCCCACAAGCGATGGAGTGTTGAGATGCGGAACAGGCTGTGCCGCACTCTCAGCTTCGTCGGCCAGTCGAATGCGCAACGGCTCTTTGGGAAGAGTGACGAGGTCACGCCGAAGAATTTCTGCAGAAAGATCGCGATTTGCTTGCTCGTAGCGTTCACGAATCTTCTCGGGATTGGATTCAATGTTTCTCTTCAAAAACTGCAAGACCGCCCTGGGTGAGGACTCCGGCAATTTTTCGCGTCGAGCAATTCCAGCTGCGATCTCACGATACAGCTCGAGATTTTTCTTAAATTCCCCGCGTGCCGTCGACGCCACAGTCTCCGCTGGATCCGTCAGCCCATATTGCCGCAGCGAAAGATCGTAGAGCGCCTTTGGCATTCTGAAGTCTTTTCGCGCGAGCGGCAAAATCGATGTTCGCACCCAATTGTCGTATGTCTTGATTTGAATCTCGAAGGCTTTTAGATCAGCCTCCCAATCGCCGACTGGCCGCCCCGAACGCTGCAGAAGTGCATGGAGGCCCGCAACAACCTTCGGCGACTTTTCCAGGTAGTCTTTAACCTCTGCCTCTGATGGGAACTGGCGGGTTTTCTTTTTTGAATATTCTTTGATTCTCGATTCAGTGATCGTTCGCATCGCCACAGTCATGGGCCGCGGGCCGCGCGGACCACCGCTGCCACGAACATAGAGCTGAAAACGGTCAACAGCTGCCGCTTTGCGGTCGGCTGTGTTCTGTTCATTGAGCAGGCCAAAAATCGAGTAGTAAAGCGTTTTTGAGGCTTCGAAAAACGGAATGCTCCCCACCGCTTTGCTTGCCATATGCTCCGCGATCTCGAGATCAATTTTGTCGGCAAGAATTCGCAGGTCTGTTCTCAGTTCTTCATCAGATGTCACGGCGATCAAGGCCCTGAGCTTCTTTTGCCAGTTCAAGCGCAGCGCTTGAAAGCGGTCATCCAGATCAACGCTGTAAACTGTGGCCTGCTTGTCGTATTCGCGAAAACCAAGGCCACTGCCAATCTCCGGAATCAGATCCGCCATCGCTCTC
>JAEUWE010000161.1 GCA_016791465.1 Pseudobdellovibrionaceae bacterium | reverse complement strand
GAGGTAAGGCGTGAATCATCAGAAAGTAGGATGGCGCCTCGCCATCGTCGGCATCGTGACTTTGATTTCTATTGTATGGATGATGCCGAACATCCTCGATACCTCGAAGATGTGGTGGCCGACAAAAGACAAGATGACGATGGGACTTGATATTCAAGGTGGACTCCATCTTGTGCTGAAGGTCGATGTCGATGGTGCGTTGAAACAGGATGCGACTCGCGTGATGTCGACAATTCGCACCGATCTTGAGCGCGAAAAGGTTCAAGTGAAGGACATCGCGATGAACGATGCGCTTCGCGGGGACATGACAGTGGTCTTGACATCGAAAGACGAGGCTGAGAAGGCCGAAAAGCGTGTGACAGATTACTTTGGCAACACGTTCAATGTGTCGAGAAAGTCAGATACGGAGCTTGCACTGGCATTCAGCGAGCTTTTTGTTCGCGAATTTAAGAAAAGCACAATCGATCGTGCAATCGAAACGATTCGGAACCGTATTGATGAGTTTGGTGTTTCTGAACCGTCGATCACGGCTCAGGGTGAGAGCCATATTTTGGTTCAGCTTCCCGGTATCCAGGATGCGGCCAACGCAAAAGAGCTCATCAATAAGACGGCTCGACTGGATTTCATCATCGTCGACGAAGAGTTCCCGCAGGAGAAGCTTGTCGCTCTGGTTGCGGAAGCCGAAAAGACCGGCAATCTGAAATTTGCCGAGCTCAAGTATTCGGCCTATGTCGACAAACTAAACGAGGCGCTCAAGGGTAAGATTCCGGCTGGCACAGTTGTTCTTTTTGAAAAGCCAGAGAACGCGGAATCAATGGAAGTTGATCGTTTGCCGTATCTTTTGGTGTCGAGCGAGTCAGTTTCGGGCGATCTCCTGACAGATGCTTTTGTGGCTCCTGGAGAACAGGGAAAGCCAGTCGTGAGCTTCCGCATGGACGCTCAAGGCGGAAAGCTCATGGGCGATATGACCCAAAAGCATAAAGGCAAACGCATGGCGATTGTCCTTGATAAGGTCGTGAAGTCGGCTCCTGTTATTCAGAGTCGTATTTCTGACAGCGGTCAGATCACGCTTGGCCGCGGCGGCTACGACCAGGTTCTGAAAGACGCCAAAGTTCTTGCGATCACTTTAAAGTCGGGTGCTTTGCCAGCGGCACTTGAGCAACAAGAAGAGCGAACGGTTGGACCAAGTGTTGGAGCTGACGCAATCAAAAAAGGTCAGATGGGCGCGTTTGTCGGCGGACTCATCGTCTTTGTCTTTATGATCATTTACTATCGCTCGTTCGGTGTTCTTGCCTGTTTGGCACTTTCACTGAACTTGGTTATGACGTTTGCGATTCTATCGGCGCTGAATGCGACGCTAACGCTTCCAGGCGTTGCGGGTTTGGCGCTTGGACTTGGAATCTCAGTCGATGCCAGTGTGATTATTTTTGAGCGCATCAAAGAAGAGATGGACCGTGGACTTGGATTGGCCGCTGCAATTCGCGAGGGATATGACCGTGCGTTCTCATCGATCTTTGACTCAAACGTCACCTCAGTCGCGGTCTGTATTGTTCTGATGTACTTTGGAACAGGGCCGGTTCGTGGATTCGCGGTGACGCTTTTGACGGGTCTTGTGATCACGTTGTTCACAGCTGTATTTTTCACTCGCGCGATTCTCGACCTCTTGGTCAATCGTCTAAAACTCACACCTTCGATTCGCTGGTAGGAACGGAATATGACTCAAAATAAAAGAGAAATAAAAGCTCCCAACGATTTCAAATACGACTTTATTAAACTGGCGCCGCTGATGGGCGGTATTTCGCTACTGTTGACGATTGTTTCGGTGATTTTGATTCTAACGAAAGGCTTTAACTACGGAATCGACTTCGCTGGCGGCACCGAGATTCAAGTGAAGTTTGAGCAAGCGGTAACTGCGGAGCAGCTGCGCGCGGCTCTGGTCGAAGCAAAAGTCGGCGACCCAACGGTGCAGGCCTTTGGTGGGCACAGCGAGTTTTTGATTCGCTTGGGTCTTCCTGAAGGCTCAACTGACAACGAGAAGAACCAGGCGTTGAATGCGAGTATTGATCGTGTGAAGGCGACCTTGGCTTCAACGTTCAGTTTGAAGCCGGAAGGCGTTCTTCGGGTTGATACAGTCGGTCCTCAAGTTGGAAGCGAACTGAAGAAGAACGGGTTGCTTGCGGCGTTTTACTGTTTCCTCGTGATCCTGATCTACGTTTCAATTCGCTTCGACTATGCCTATGCGCCAGGAGCCGTCCTTTGCTTGGTGCATGACTCGGTACTCACTCTAGGATTGTTTTCGATTCTGGGGCGTGAAGTGAACGTACAGATTATGGCCGCAGTCTTAACGCTGATCGGCTATTCGCTCAATGACACGATCGTAACCTTTGACCGAATTCGAGAGAAAGGTCCCGAAAGTAAGGGCAAGTCGCTCGGCTATGTTATCAATAAAGCGATCAATGATATGTTGGGCCGCACGGTTTTGACGATGGGCACGACGCTCGGAGCATGTCTTGGACTCTATCTTTACGGCGGTGGAGTGATTGAAGATATCGCCTTCACTTTGATTGTCGGCATCGTGGTCGGTACGTATTCGTCGATTTATGTTGCTGCTCCGCTGATCATGGTGATGGATAAGTTTACACCGGCCGCAGCTCTTCCACACGGCGAGGCTACACCAGCGTGAGTATTGACACCGGTACGGTGACAGAGAAAGACATCAAAGCTGAAGGGGATCGCGCTTTAACAGAGTCGGTCCCCTCTGTCTTGTGGGTGCGCCGCGATTCCGGAGTGTCGCCGAAGGTCTTTGACGCGAGCGATGTTCCGGATGGTGTTCCGCGTCCGATCGCCGAGGCGCTGGCGGCGCGTGGAATCACGGGAAAGGATGCGGTCACCGACTGGTTTCGACCGACTCTGAAGACGCTAAAAGACCCATCGGTTCTCACTGATATGGATCGCGCGGTTGAGCGCCTGCTGAAAGCGCGTGAAGAGCAAGAGACGATTGTTCTCTATGCCGACTACGATCTTGATGGCACAAGTGGCCTCGCGCTTGCGCTCACGGCTTTTCAGGCTCTCGGTTTTGAAAAGGTGGTGCCGCATCAGCCACAACGTCTGGTTGAAGGCTACGGCCTGCACTCATCTTCGATTCAGAAGCTCTTTGATGAACATCAGTGCTCGCTGATTGTTTCGATTGATCTTGGTATTACCGGAAATGAAGAGGTTGAGTTTGCGAGGGGGCTTGGTATTGACGTGATCGTAACTGATCACCATCTTCCGGGCCTGACGCTTCCTGCGGCCGTTGCCGTTGTGAATCCCAATCGAGGCAATTGTGAGTCGGGCCTTTCGCATCTCTGCGGTACCGGCGTGATGTTTTATCTTGTCCTCGCACTCCGCCGCGCTTTGCGTGCGGATCACTTTGATCCAAAGTCACTTCTCGATTGCTTTGCAATCGGTACGATCACCGACATGGTCCCG
>JAEUWE010000155.1 GCA_016791465.1 Pseudobdellovibrionaceae bacterium | reverse complement strand
CCGCATGAACAAGATGAGAGTCAGGTCACGATTGCGCCGAAAATCGATAAGCGAGAAAGCGCGATTGATTGGTCTCGACCAGCCCTTGAGATTCAAAATCTGGTCAGAGGTTTAGCACTTGGACCTGTGCCACATGCGCGTCGTGAAAACGGTGCGACTTTCAAAGTTTGCGGAGCCGTGGCGATGGATTCTGAAACGGCTGGTGCAAAACCGGTTGGAACGATTCTTAGCGTTGATGAGCGCGGGCTTGATGTACAGTGTGGACACGGCGTCTTGCGCCTCACAGTTTTACAGCCAGAGTCGCGAGCCAAGATGGCGGTTGCCGACTATGTCCGCGGGTATCCAGTTTCGATTGGTGAGCGCCTGCAGAATGGATTGATTCAATGAGCGAGAACAAGCCTTGGGAGCGAAAAGCAAAACTCGGTGGATTCTTGATTGCACCGTCGATTCTCTCGGCTGATTTTGCGCGCCTCAAAGAAGAGATCGACGACGTGACTACTGCGGGCGCCGATTGGATTCATGTTGATGTCATGGATGGACACTTTGTGCCGAATCTCACAATTGGCGCACCGGTTGTGAAGTCGCTTCGCAAGGTGACGACGCTCCCTCTTGATTGCCACTTGATGATCGACAATCCCGAAAAATACATTCCCGACTTTTTAAAGGCCGGAGCCGATGGCATTACGATTCATGTCGAATCGACGCCGGATGTTGCGGGCGCTTTGCAGCGAATTCGTCACGGCGGTGCGCGGGTGGGGATCACGCTTCGTCCGGGGACGCCACTTGAAGAACTTCTTCCCTACCTTGAGCAAGTGGATCTCGTTCTCGTTATGACGGTTGAGCCTGGATTTGGTGGTCAGTCGTTTATGCCCGATCAGGTTCGGAAAGTTACGCGTCTGCGCCAAGAGATTGATGCACGGGGGCTTCGAGTTCTCATTCAAGTCGACGGTGGGATTACGGCGGAAACCGTGAAGCAGGTTGCTGATGCCGATTGCCTGGTGGCGGGATCGGCCGTTTTTGGTGCAAAAAATCGCGCGGCTGCGATTGCCGCACTTTCTCGCTTCGAGTAACAGGAGACGCATGACTCAAGCTTCAACTCTCAAGATTCAACTGACTGGAACTGGCGTTACGATCGATCAAGTTTGGCAAGTCGCAAAAGGCAAGCCCGGTCATGACTATGTCGTCGAGCTTGCGCCAAAGGCGCGAGAGAACATGCTGGCGTCTCGCCAGTACATCGAGTCTCGCATTGGGTCTGGCGAAGCCATCTACGGTGTGAATACGGGCTTTGGCGCGTTTTCAAGCGTTCGCATCAGCGACGCTGAGATCGAAGAGCTTCAGCGAAATCTCATTCGCTCGCACTCCGTTGGAGTTGGCGATTTGTTTTCTAAAGAGCAGTCGCGCGCGATCTTGTTCCTTCGTGCCAACGCGCTTTCGCGCGGACATTCTGGCATTCGCGTAGAGGTCGTTGAGAAGCTTCTTGAGTTTTTGAATAACGATGTGATCCCGGCTATTCCAAGTCAGGGTTCAGTGGGAGCAAGCGGTGATCTCGCTCCGCTTTCGCATTTAGCGCTCGCGATTATTGGTGAAGGAAAATGCTTTGGTGAGGGCGGCGCTGTTGTTCCGGTGAGCGGAGTCCTTGCGGCCAAAGGGATTCAACCTTTGGTAATGAAGGCCAAAGAAGGCCTTTCGATGATCAACGGCTGTCAGGTGATGACGGCGATTGGTCTGCTTGCGGCCTATGAGGCGCGCAGGCTTTGTTACTTGGTGGATCTATCAGGAGCAATGACGCTCGAGGCGATGCGCGGTACGAGAACGGCCTTTGATCCGTTGATCGCGGCTACGCGTCCGCATCCAGGGGAAGCGATCACGGCTGGTAACCTTCGTCGAATCTTGGGTGAAACATCGCCGATTGCGGAGTCACACGATAACTGCAATCGCGTGCAGGATGCGTACTCGCTTCGTTGCATGCCAGCGGTTCATGGCGCAGCAAAGGACGCACTTGCGCATGGAATTCGCGTTCTTGAAGTCGAAGCGAATTCTTCGACTGATAATCCACTCGTTTTTAGCAAAGAGGGAAAGATTCTGTCTTGCGGGAATTTCCACGGGGAGCCGGTGGCGTTCCAGCTCGACTTTATGGCGATTGCGATGAGTGCGATGGCTTCGATTTCGGAGTGTCGCATTGAGAAGTTGATCAACCCTGCGATGTCAGGCCTACCGGCGTTCCTTGCGCCAAAAGGCGGATTGCATAGCGGTCACATGATCGTGCAAGTCGCGGCCGCCTCGCTTGTCAGTGAGAACAAGATTCTTTCGCATCCAGCGAGTGTTGATTCGATTCCGACCTCGGCCGATAAAGAGGATCATGTTTCGATGGGAACAATTGCGGCGCGCAAGTTTCAGTCGATTGTTCGCAACGCCGAGTCGATTGTGGCGATGGAGCTTTTGTCGGCGACGCAAGCCCTTGATCTCTTAAGGCCGCTTGAGCCCTCAGGCCTTGTCAAAGCCGCGTACGATCGCATTCGAAAGACTGTTCCGTTTGCTGAAAATGATCGAATCTTTCACGACGATATCGAGTTGATTCGCGAGATGATTCGCGCCGGCGAGCTCAAGCATGGCGAGCCTGCGGTTCTGCTTCCGCGTTAGAAAGTGGTGAGTCGTCATAGGCTATCTTTTAGATGACCGCGAAGAGGCGTCTTGTGCTGGAGAGAGCCTCTTTGCTTCTAGAAGGGGCTATTTGAAATCAAAGGTGTAGACTTTTGTATCTTCTCTTTTGGAGAATGGGTCATCGAATCGGACAACCACAGTATAGCGTCCGGGTAAAACATCGACGCCGGTTCTTGTCGGCTCATCTTTGAAAATCGGGCTATTGGTGTCATCGCGAAAAATAGAGTATCGCCCCTTCACCGTTTGTGTGTTTCCGTTTGCATCAACAATGGTGATGTCGTCGACATCGATGCGGTGGACGTTGACAACAGTCGGGTACGAAGATGGAGCGGTAGGAGTCGCAGCGTGGTAAAGTTCGTAGCTACCAAAGACGTATGTGGCGTCAGAACCAACCTGCTCAATACTCAACTCATCGCTGACAATCCATGGAAACTTGACGAGATTGAGCGTTAGGTCACCATTTGGCAGCGCATACGTGATAACGCCATCTTTTGTAGGTGCTGTCGCGCTGAATTGTATTCGCTTAAGTCTTAGGACACTGGGTTTTGCGTCGGGAAAAAGCTTTGTGTGGTGTCGCTTGAAAGTGATGGGAGGAAGAGCGTCGGCTGGGTTAGTGAATACGGCGATAGAGCTTACAGGATCGATTGTGATGGGTTGGTAGTCTCGATAGTAGGAGACTCCGATGTTAGAGTTATCCAGTTTCCAGTTGGTAAATGGAATAAGCGGCGTCGTGCCAAATGCGGAATGAGGGATAGAAGTGGTGAATGATGAATTGCTGAATACGATACTGTATTTCGCGACCACATCGCCGTAAACAGCATCGGTAGGTACCGATGTTGCGAGTTTGAGTCCAAAAATTGGGACTTCGGTAGTTGAGCCGGCTTTGAAGTCTCCGCAATGTTCTGATTGGTATGAACGGAATGACTGATGGGTAGTGGCAAAGGAAAATTTGATACAACGGCTACCGCTATCCACAGAAATAACCTGACCGATGAGCGCGGGTTGGCCGTCGACCTCAACTGTGAACGAGATGTAGTCCGTCTCTGGGTGGGGCAATGTCAGACGGATGAAGGCATTCTCGTCAATAGGTGAAATAACATCGGCATTTGCACTATCGGCAGAAGTCGTTGTGAACAGTGCGAGGGCGGTCAACAGGAGCGAAAAAACGGTTTTCATAGAATGTTCTCCTCTGTTTGTCATCTGGCGAGACGATCAATCCTGAATAGTGCTGGATCGTCAAGACCGCGCAACATAGAAGCGGTGCGTTAGCGCCTGTCTGGCGGCGAGGTCCGCTTTAATTCGTCTGGACTGGGCTTTTTGTGGAGGAAGAGATGATCGGCGACGCGAAGGGCGTTGGCGGCGATGGTGAGGGCGGGGTTGATGCCAGCACTCGACGGGAAAAATGAAGCGTCGATCACATACAGGTTTGAGACATCGTGGAGTCGATTGTATCGATCAACGACACTGCGCCGCGGATCATCTCCCATTCGACAGGTTCCAGACGCATGAGCGAGCCGTTGGTTATTTTCGCCCTGTTTGTGAAGTGTCGGGAATAGTGGGCGAAAGCTTGAGAGGGCGAGGCCTCGGAATGTGGCAAGTCGTTTCATTTCCTGATCGCGAATGCGGTATTGAAGTGCGAGTTCGCCGGCTGCGTTCAGATAGAGGCGGTTATCTTCGTAGCTGACGTCTTCCATGATCATCGCAAGACAGATTCTCTTCTTGAAAAGCCATTCGACGGGCCTTCTACCGAATCGCTTGAGTGTGCTATAGAACAAGCGATCTCTTAATCGACCACCTTGGCCGAATTCGGAATGCATTTCATGAAGCATAGTTTCAAATCCTGGTGGATTGCCGAGCGACTGGATCGTTCCAAGCTTCATATTGCCGTGAAAATAAAAGTCATTTAGCGCGATTTCTTTTTCGTAGCGCCCCGAAGCCGATCTTGGTGGGTGGTGCAGCATGACGAGATCCATATAGTGGCGACAGAGATTTTTTCCGATGAGCCCTGACGAGTTTCCGAGGCCGCAGGGGTGATGCTGACTTGTTGATCGCAGAAGAATTCGGGTCGTGTTGAGAACACCAGCACCAAGGATAAACGTGGCGGCCTTCAGTTCTGCGGTGTTTGATTTGTGGCGAGCCGCCACAGATGTGACCTGATCGCCGTCGCATTCAAAGTGCAAAGCCTCACAGTCCGCGAGAAGTGATGCGTATCCAGTTTGCATCGCAGGAAGAGTGGCGATCCGACCGGCGTCGGATTTATCGGCGCAGCCGCAGATAAAGGCCTGGCAGCCGCGACAGGCGGTCAGAGCATCGGGCTTGTGGCCGACAGGAAGCCTGTAGGGATGAAGCCCGAGTTTTTGAAATTTTGCTTTGAGAGCACGGCCCGTGGGCGTGAAATCGGCTTGCAGAAGCTGAGGGTTTTGATGCGCTGATCGCAGCGGGTCAGCGCTGCCATAGACTTGATAGAGATTTTCAGCCTGTTCGTAATAGGGAGCGAGGTCCTCGTAGGAGATCGGCCAATTCTGAAGCGAGGCTTCTTTCGCCGAATGAAAGTATCGTTCTGGCTCAAAGTCCTCTGGAAAAAAACGTTCAAGAGCTGCGCCGTAGAGGAGAGTCGATCCGCCGACGCCTTGACCGAGCAGGGGGATGAAACGCCTTGGTGTGGCCGCCGTTTCGTCGATGACTTCGTCGGAGTAACGGCCGAATTGCTTGAGGCGCTCTCGATCACCGGCTGTCGGCCGCTCAAAGCTCTGCAGCTCGGGTTCAGGGAAAAGCCCTCGGATAAGTCCTGAGTGGTGGCCTTTCTCCAAAAAGAGCACTCTCTTGCTTTGCTGGGCAAGTTTGTATCCCAACGTGCTGCCGCCGATCCCGGTGCCGATAACAATATAGTCCCATTGCGTTTCGCGTGCCTCGTTCAGTGTCATGCCATTATTT
>JAEUWE010000123.1 GCA_016791465.1 Pseudobdellovibrionaceae bacterium | reverse complement strand
AAGAGCTCAACGAGAAGCTTGTGAAGGGGCGTGTGCGACGAGTGTATTTGAAGACGATTGTACTCAATCCTGAGGAGACGTAGAGCTGACTTGCCCGCTGCCTGTCAGCTTGCGGATCTCTTCTAAATCAATCGAATACGTTTTGAGTCGATCGTGAAGCGTAGACTTGGGAAGCCCAAGCTCGAGCGCCGTTTTTCGTTGATTGCCGCCATTGGCCAACAGGCGCCGCACGATCATTTCACGTTCAATTTCACGCATGACATTTGCGTTGCGTGCTCCTGAAGGAGTCGTCAATGCATTGGCGGCCGTCGTGTCTGAAGTAATGTCGGATTCGAGGTTCGGAGTTTGGGATAAAAGCCACTCAACCTCGCGGACATCAAGACGTTCACCAGGGAAGTAGGCTTTTGCTCGAGCGATCAGGTTTCGGAGCTCTCGTACGTTCCCGCGCCATGTGTGCTCGCGAAGGCGTTCAATTGCGCCGTGGCTCAATCCGACGCGCATTTGTTTGCAGAATTCGTAAATCAGATCGGTAAAGTCTTCGATGCGATCGTTGAGTGAAGGTGGTTGCAGAACGCATACATTTAAGCGCCAGAAGAGATCGGCACGGAACTGCCCTGTGCGGACAAGTTTTGCGAGATCTTTGTGAGTGGCGGCGATGATACGCACATCGGTATGAATGGTGCGATCGGAACCGACCGGCCGAATTTCGCTATTTTCAAGAGCACGCAGAAGTTTTGGCTGAAGGGTGAGGGGGAGGTCGCCGATTTCATCGAGAAAAAGCGTGCCGCCACGAGCGCTTTCGAAGGCCCCCTGGCGGTCATGGGTCGCGCCGGTAAAAGAGCCACGAACATGACCGAAGAGCTCGCTCTCAATCAGGCTTTCGCTCAGCGCGCCGCAGTTGATTGTGACGAGGGGCTGTTTCGCTCGGCGAGAGTTCTTGTGTACGGCTTGGGCAAGAACTTCTTTGCCTGAGCCGGAAGGGCCGGTGAGAAGAACAGGGAAGTCGGTTTGGGCGAATGCGGGCAGTCTTGAAAGAGCGGCATTCCATGCTTCGTTCTTTGAGCCAATCAGGCCCTTGCGGGTCTTCTCGAGGCTAAAAAGAAAAACAGTCGTTCCAATTCTGATTTGATCGAGCTCCTTGAGGGCGACTTCACTGACTTGGGCATCGTTTACAAAGACGCCGGTCTGCGATTGGAGGTCGCGAAGCGTCCATGTGCCGCCACGTTTTTCAAAGCGAGCATGACGCTCAGAGAGGCTGTCGTCGTCGATGGCAACCGAGCAGCCCGAATCTCGGCCAATGGTCGCAAAAGAACCAATGGCAAGAGGGGGCTGATTGGGACGGTAGGCCCAGTGCAGGTAGGCGAGCTCTGAACCGGGTGGAAGGATGTTGGATGAATTCGAGCTCGTGACGTTCTTTGTGTTCATTTGGTCCCCTTGTTTGAAAGTTCGTGTTGGGCTGTAGGGCAAGTCGGAGGCCGGCCGGGTTTAAGGCCGAAAGCTGCGGAGAGTGCCGCCAAACTCAATGGATAGGATCTGACGGACGAACGCGTCGAATGAGGGCGATTTTCTGTTTTGATTTGAGGACCGCGAGTCCGAGATTCCGGACGGACCCGACCTGTGCTAAATCAGTTCTATGTCTGGTCGATTTCGCTTTATTAAGTCTGCAACTCAGTTGCAGGAATGTCCTTCGGATCCGATGCCGGAGATTGCCGTTCTTGGACGGTCCAATGCAGGTAAGAGCTCGCTGATCAACGCGTGGACGGGGAGTGCTCTTGCTAAAATTAGCGCCAAGCCCGGCAAAACGCGGTTGATCAACTTCTTCGAGAGCAAGGCCTATCGCCTCGTGGATTTTCCGGGCTATGGCTACTCGGCGCGTTCGGGTGATGAGCAGGCGAGCTGGGCGGGTATGATTGAACCAGTTCTGGGTGCACGAGAAAACTTTCGAGCGGCTTTGATTCTTGTCGATTGTCGGCGCGAAGTTGCCGACGAAGAACGGTTGCTTGTGAACTTTCTAAAGCAACGAGGACTTCCGGTTGGCATTGTTCTGACAAAAGTCGATAAGTTGAATCGCGCCGAGGCGGACAAGGTGAAGCGGGCGAGTGCGAGTATCACGGGTGTCGACCACGTCGCTCTTGTGTCGAGCCAGAACAAGACCGGCTTGGTTGAGCTCGAGGAGTTCGTCTTTCAGAATTGGATTCAGACGTCGGGGTCCACGCGCTGATGGCTTTGTTCACGCTGGGACTTTTTCTTGGAATCGTCTTTACGATCCTGTTTTTTTGGATTCGACTTTCCAATCGAATGTCGTCGGCAGAGTGGCGAAAGCTTATTTTGGCGGTTGGATTGGTGTGCCTGTTTTTTGTGATCTGTTTCGCGCTCGGTGTGTGGTTCTCGATTGCGCGATTGAAAGGTGAGGGATGGATTCTGTCGGCGTAATTCCAGCTCGGTTTGGTTCGACGCGTTTTCCGGGTAAGCCGCTCAAGATGATTGCTGGCGAAACGTTGATCGCTCGTGTGGTCAAAGGTGCTTTGGGGTCACGTCGGCTCAAGACGATTCTTGTGGCGACGGATGATGAGCGTATTGCAGTCGAGGCCGAAAGGGCGGGGGCGCAGGCCGTGATGACGGACTCGGATCTTCCGAGCGGGTCGGATCGAGTCTGGGCCGCGCTCAAAGTGGCAGGCCTT
>JAEUWE010000107.1 GCA_016791465.1 Pseudobdellovibrionaceae bacterium | reverse complement strand
AATTTGACCGAGGACTTTCCGTGGAGCAGCCCCGAAACAGAACTGCTGTTCGAGCTCACCGCCAAGTATGGACTCCCCTACTTTCAAAACTTTATAGGCAGCGGTCTCAAACCAAATCTGATTCGCGCGATGTGTTGCCGTCTCCAGCTCGATGTCAGCGAGTTGCTTCGACGGGGCAATGGACTGTTTGGCAGCGCTGAACAAACCGGAAGCATCGGTGTCGTCACCATCAACTGCGCACGGCTCGGCTACAAGAACCGAAGGAGCATCGGCGGTTCTTGGTCAACACTACTGACTGATCTCGATCACCTTCTCGATCTCGCTTTCGAATCGCTTGAGGCCAAACGTAAGACCATCGACAAAATGATGAAGATCGGACTCTTCCCCTACTCGCGCCGCTACCTCGGAACACTTCGCAATCACTTTTCCACCATCGGCGTAAACGGCATCAACGAAATGCTGAGAAACTTCAGTGGCGATACACTTGATATCGTGAACGACGAAGGACAAGAGCTCGCCGCGAAACTCATCGAACACATTCGCGAACGGCTTGTTCACTTTCAAGAATCCAGCGGGCATATGTATAACCTTGAAGCCACTCCCGCCGAAGCAACCACGTATCGGTTTGCCAAAGAAGACCTCAAGCGCTACCCCGACATTATCCAAGCCGGCCACGGCGAGAATCGCTACTACACGAACTCGTCTCAGCTCCCCGTCGGTCACACCGATGATCCGTTCCAAGCCCTCGACCTCCAGGACCGCCTGCAAACTCTCTACACCGGCGGCACTGTGCTGCATCTGTATATGAACGAACAAATCAGCTCCGCTGAGGCCTGCCGCAAACTCGTTCAAAGAACGGCGCGCCATTATCGAACGCCGTACTTCACGGTGACGCCAACGTTCTCGATCTGTCCCCAACACGGTTACCTGTCGGGACATCACGAGTTCTGTCCGAAATGTGATGAAAAATGGCTTCAAAAGCAGAAACGAAAACAAACCGAAGAGGAGGTTAAGAATGAACCAGCGTACGAAACGACTCCGTGATGACCGTCAAACTCCGCCAGAGGCCGAACGCCAGCGTTGCGAAGTTTGGACGCGAGTGATGGGTTACCATCGTCCGGTATCGTCATTCAACAAAGGAAAGATAGGAGAGTTCCGTGAACGGAAGTTCTTTAAAGAAGCCGTCGCCTACGACGAACTTTGAAAACATCTTGGCGCTCCGACCGCCGATAGGCGGTTGGACGCCCTTTAGTTCAATTGATGATCCGGGACACCTCTCCACTGTTCTGTTTCTCGAAGGTTGTCCTTGGCGCTGTGGCTACTGTCATAATCGACATCTCTGGAACCATCGCGCCCAGACCGACATTCACCAGCTTCGCGCTTTCGTCAGTCATCTGGAAAATCGTCGAGGTCTTCTCGACAGTGTTGTGATCAGCGGCGGCGAGCCGACGGCGTTTCAACAGCTCCCCGAACTTGCCGACAGCTTACGATCTCACTATCGCGTGGCCTTACATACCGGCGGAGCCGAAACCGAAACCTTTGCGCAGGCGCTACCTTTTATCAACTGGGTCGGATTTGATTTCAAAACAACGTGGGACAATTACTCTCAACTGACGCGAAACAACCAGAGTGGGACAAACGGTCAGCGCTCGCTTGAATGCCTTTTAGCGAGTCAAACACCCTACGAGATTCGAACGACGATCACTCCCACGCACCACACACAAGAAATTCTCCTCAACATGCTCGACCAATTGATAGCGCTTGATATCAAGACTTGGTTCCTCCAAGAAGGTCGACAAAGCTCAAGGAAGCGCATGGAAGAACTCGACGAGTTGCTGAATGATGCGTTTATCGATCAGTTGAGGAATCGCGCCGATGACTCGAAAATTAAAATCAACATGCGCCACGCCGACGGATCTCAGTCCACTCTCACTCACTCCGAGCAGCGGCTCGGTTACAGCAGCGATCGCAGCTGAAATGCCAAAAAGCATTGATCGCGGTGACTACTTCAAAACGGTCGGACTTTGCCAGAAAGACCTGAGTGGCCGAGTTGAGATTCAAAATGAACTCTGCCTCAAGCTCTGCGGTTGGAGAATTGGCCAAGTGTGTAAAGACGGATGCATGAAGTCGCCGACTCTTCATAAACCCAAACGGGTCATCGTCAAAGACTTAGTGGCCAGTACAATTCTACTGAGGAGCGGAGACAAACTCATCACAGTGATAACAGAGAACGACGCCCCTCGTACAAAGACGGAGCCGCTACCAAGACACAGCAAGCTCTCACCCTCAGAAGAAAATGTCGTACGACTGGCTGAGACGGGAATGTCAAATCGCGAAATGGCCGATCACCTCTGCCTCTCGCTCAGCACGGTGAAATCCCACATCAATGCCGCCCGAAAAAAGCTGGGAAGCAAAGAGTGGGATCGGCGGTTTTCAACTTCGACGACCACATACCGTCGAGTCGGTCGGCATTCTAATTTGAAGCGGTAACCTGGTTCAGTTTCTTTAAAAAGTCCGAGCGCTCAGCCGCAAAGTCATCAAGCACCGCGGTGATTCGACCCTCTCCATCAAGAAGCGTAATCTGATTCGAATGCGCATAGTCTCCGCTCTCTAGACGTTTGTATTGAACACCCAGAACGCCGGCCAGTTCTGCAACTGTTCCGGCAGACGCCCGATAGGGCACCCAAGCGCCAGTCAATTTATACTTCTCGCGAAACTTTTTGAGTGTCGCAGTATTTTCGCCGACGTGATCAAACGAAAACAGGCTGACGCGAACCTTTGCACGCTGACTGGCCGGTAAAGTCTCAAGAATCTGTTTGATATTCTGAACCATCATCGGACAGGCCGCCGCGCACTGCGTGTAAACCATTGCGACCAAAGAGGGCTGGCCTCGCATCGCCACAAGCGGCACTGACTCCTCTCGCTCATTGAACCAAGATCCCGGCAAATTGAAAATCGAATCGGCAGGAAGCGCAGCTTTTGTCGCAACAGACGTCGTCGTTGGCTTTTCTGCGCTCGCACAACCCAGCATAAAAACGAGAGCTCCCAAGGCCAGCGCACTCTTTGCAAAACTCGAATTCATAACGCTATCTCCTTCTTAACTGCCACTTCGGCCACAGCGAAATCCCAGATTCTGACTCGTATAGGACGCCTTTAAACTTGAACGAAATGCAAAGCGCATGAACGTCGCATATTCGACCGGATTGGCGGCCGACAGGCTGCCCGCTCCACAAAAAGACCGATTGTCGCGACCATTGTCGGAGCGCGAATCAGACTTCACCATCACGGCAGCAAAGTCTTCGACCCACTCCCAAATCACCCCATGCATATCGACGACGCCATAGCGATTGGGCTTACCACGACCAACTGGAGGCAGCGCCGATGTCGGCTCCGCGTACCACTTCAGAACAGCCTTTGCACTGCTCTCACTTGACGAGTCCGACACGTATTCCCACTCGTTGATCGTCAACAGGCGTAAACCTTTTGCTGCGCAGTAGGCGCGCGCTGCAAACCAACTCACATGTGTGACTGGCTGATTAAGAACCTTTGTCTCGACCTCAAGGTCTGACTTCCAATGCGAGAGATAACCCGTATCGATAAAAAGTGGCTTTGCCTGCGACCGGCGCCATTCAGGATGACTCTGCACAAAACTCAGGAACTGCGCATTGGTCACTGGCAACCGCTCGGCGAAAAAGCGATCCACCTTGGCCTTGGTTCCACGCGGCTGATCTTTTTCTCGAAAAAAAATCTCGTACTCACCCGCCGGTACTGAAACCAAACCGTCGGCAGACCAGGCGCGAGGAGTCGGCCCCAGATTCAGACTTAATAAAAGAAGGGCGACCCAGACCCAAAGTCTGTGGCCGCCCCAAACAACACGGAGAGATCTCACTTCTTCTTCGCCCGGAGACCGCGGACTTCTTGAGCGGTGATCGCTTTGTCGCCCTTCGCCGGCGCATTGCCGAGCGAGTTGCGCGCAAAGTTCAATACATTCGCAATATCATCATCCGAAAGACCAAGCGACGGCATCACGCCCTCGTACTTCTGTCCGTTGACCACGATCGGTGTCTGCAAGCCAAACATGACCGTTTGAATCGCGCGCTTACGGTCTTTCATTAACCAATCGGATTTCGCGATCGGCGGGAAAGCGCCGGGAACGCCCTGTCCTTCAGGCATGTGACAGGCAGCGCAGTTCGATTTGTAAACCTCTCGCCCCATCGCAATACTTTCTTCAAGCGTACGAACCGGAATCGCCTTCGCAGGTTCGTTTGCCGACACATCTGTGTCTTGGATCGCGCCGCCTTCAGGCAAGTAGATTGAGTCCATCGTTTTGCCTGAGTAGATTGTCGGATCTTTCTCGCCGTCAACTTTCAACACCCCAAGCGCACCCTTATTGAATGTGCGAAAGATCGAGTGGTCGACAATAAAGAAGCTTCCGGGCACATCGACTTTGTACTCAACAATCGCACTGCCACCGGCTGGGACCAACGTTGTCTGTACGTTCTTTTGATTCGCGAGTGTTCCGCCTTCTGTGTAGACCTTGTCGAAGATTTCACCGATCACATGGAAAGACGATACAAGGTTCGGACCGCCGTTACCGACGAACATGCGAACCGTTTCGCCTTTTTTCGCTTTAATGGCGTTATCACCAGCGAGCGCACCAACTGAGCCGTTAAAGACAACATAGTCAGGTTGTTCTTTGATCGCCTTTTTCATGTCAAATGGCTGTAAGCCGCGAACACCGTAGTCGCCCTTGGTGTAGAACTCGCTCTGCACAAGGTAGAACTCTTTGTCGACTGGCGGCAGACCCTCTTTCGGCTCAACATAGATCAAACCGTACATACCGTTTGCGATGTGCATACCGACCGGCGCTGTTGCGCAGTGATAGATGTAAAGACCGGCATTGAGCGCGCGGAACGAGAATGTCGAACTGTGGCCGGGAGTCGTAAATGAACCCTCAGCACCACCGCCCTGACCAGTGACCGCGTGCAAGTCGATGTTGTGTGGCATTTTGCTCGACGGATGGTTCGAAAGAGTAAAGTCAACGTAGTCGCCCTCACGGATTCGAATCATTGGTCCTGGGACTGTTCCGCCAAATGTCCAAAATGTGTACTCCACTCCGTCGGCCAGGCGCTTCTTCACTTCTTTTGTCTCAAGACTGATCTTCACTCGCGCGGGCGCTTTTCGCTTGATCGCAGGCGGCACTTCAGGAGCATAGGTCAAAACCCCCTGCTCCACCGGCAACTTATCGATATCGAGCTTGTCGGCAGCAAGCCCCTGCGAAGCAAAAACCTGAGAACCGAGGACAAGAGCCGCTGCCATTCTGGCAGAGAGTCTTAGGATGAACGGATTTTTTGCGACTTTCATGATGACCCGCAGAAGTGTCTTCTGCGCCCCCAAATAGAATGTTTATGATTATTTATCGGCTGATCATGACAGAAAGACCTTGATCCTGATCAAGAAATTAATGAAATCAATGACATGACTGCTTCCGGACGACCAAAATCAGGTATAGCGCACTGTCCCATCTGTTCCTCTCACGAAGAGTCTGTGACTGAGTACATCGCCTCAAAGCTGACGCTCCGGAGATTTACCCGTGGAGAAGTCGTCTGCACGCAAGAGGAACCCTGTCACGGGCTGTACATTATTGGTAAAGGCACCGCAAAAGTCTTCCGTCTCACAGCCGAAGGCAAAGAGACTGTGCTGGCCGTTCTGTCTTCAGGCGACACTTTTGGCGAGGCATCGCTCCATCAAAAGAGGCACAGCGAGTCAATTGCCGCGATGTCCGATCTTGAAGTGTTCTTTCTCAGACAGTGTGATCTTGAACAAACGCTAAAGCAGCATCCAACACTTTACCCATCCGTCATCAATGCGATGGTTCGTTGGGTCGACCGACTCAATCTGGTCATCGACAACATCAGCACCTCTTCGGCGCGAGAACGTGTTGCAAAGTATTTGCGGACACTTTCGGCCGAAACCGCAAGCCCCCGAGGGGACGTCAATACGATTGAACTTCCGTTTAAAAAGCACGAGATTGCGCTCATGCTTGGCCTTCGTCCCGAGACGTTGTCCCGAGCCTTCAACGACCTCGAGCAGGACGGCACGATTCGGTTGGATCACAAGAAAATTCATATTCTGAACGCCAGTTCACTCTGAGGCCTATGGCAAACTACACCGATATTCTGCGCGATCAGTTTGAACTCCGCCGCGCCAAGAATCGTCGGTATTCGCTTCGGGCCTACTCTCGCTTTCTCGGCCTCGATCCAGGAAGTCTCTCTTCTATTCTCCGAGGCAAGCGAGCTCTTTCTGCCGTTCGCGCCGAGCAAATTTTGGGGCGCTTGCAAATTGACGGCACCGAGCGCGAAGACTTTCTCAACAGCCTCTGGGCTCAGCACTTTTTGCCGTCGGTAAAGTCAGGCCGAAGAACTCAATCGAAGGCGTTGGATTCACTCCTCTATGAAACCATCGTCTCCGAGTGGGAGTATGCGAGCGCACTTTGTCTCTTGGATCTCAAAACTTTCAAACCCAGTACTCAGTCTCTCCAAAAAGCACTGGGCATCTCGCGCCAAAGAGCGGCAACGGTCTGGCTCACACTAGAAGCCGCCGGTCTTATTCGGCCCACTGGCAATGGTTATCTCAAGGCCGCACCCTCTTTTCACACGACAGAGGATGTGCGTTCGAGAGCCCTCGTGCGCTCGCATCAAAACGACCTCCGCCGCGCTACACGGCGCCTTAAAGACCTTGACGTGTTGGAGCGCGACTTCTCATCCATCACCATTGCCGGCAGCACAAAGCAGCTTGCTGAAATGAAGGGGATGATTCGCGAATTTCGTCGACAATTCGAAGCTCGCTTTGAGAACATCAATGGCGACGCTGTCTTTCATCTTGGGCTTCAACTTTTTCCGACAACCCGGCGCTTAAAACGAGAGAAGTCATGAATACAACCAATCGCGCTTTCCCTCTCGCCGCAATCATCGTCACAGTTGCGCTATGCCTCAACGTCGCTCCAGCTCAAGCAGGCTTCGACAAAGGCAATGGTGGAGACGTTCTGATCTGCACGATATCGACGACAGCGACCGTCCATCTTCTCGATGAAGTCGAAGCACAGTACGAATGGGCAATGAGTGACCTCACCCGGCCTGCGACTCTTGACGAACGACTGACGATCCTCGAGCGCCACCTTCCTGATCTCGCGCAACAGATACGGCAAGAACGACCGTGGATTGAGCAGAATCTCCACTTCGTGACGAACGCAAAACTCACCGATCTTGACGACGACCAGCTCTACTGGCTTCCAAAAAACTGCGCTCGCGCACAGGTCGCCATTCAAAATCCCATTGGCGTTCTCGTCGACAAGTCCCTCTGGACGCCGATGTCGACGTCTAGCCAAATCAAACTCCTATCTCACGAGATTCTTTATCGAGTGCTCGATCGCGATCCACGCTTCAATTCGACCGGCCGCTTACCCAGTTCACGCCCGGTTCGATTTCTCAATGCACTTCTGTGGAGCGAAGATCTTGAGAAAGCCGACTTGCTCTCGCTTCGACCAAAGTTTGTTTCGCTTGGACTCGAACGCCTACTGATGTCGGGAGAATAACTGCGGCAAACTTGCCACAGTTCTGTACAGCAGCTGCATCTCTTGGACTTCTCGTTGAAACACCAATCGCTATGCTTATTGAATGGAGCAGACGACTCAAGTGAATGATCAATACTCAGGTCGATCCGTCAGCGTTGAAGATGTCATCTATCCAACAACCTCAGACGAGGTCCGTAACCTCGTTCTAAGGGCCTCCGCCATGAAAAAGCCGCTGTACTTTGTCAGTGGTGGCCGCAACTGGGGCTACGGCTCTGGACTCCCGGTTCAAGACGGCTCAACGCTCATCAGTCTAGAGAAAATGAATCAGATCATCAGCTTCGATCGCGAGCTCGGAGTCATCGAAATTGAACCGGGCGTAACGCAAGGTCAGCTCGAGCGTTATCTCGACGAGAACGGTCTCAACTACTACGTACCAAACACCGGCGCCGGCCCCGATGGCACCATTGTTGGCAATGCCTTGGAGCGAGGCTTCGGCATGGCGCCGATCGAGAATCATGCTCAAGGCCTACTCTGCGTCGATGGATTTCTCGCCGATGGCACTCCTTATCAATCTGCGTTGAGTGAGGTGAATCCCAAGCTCGGCTCATGCTTTCCTATGGGGATCGGTCCATCACTTGACGCATTTATCCCCCAGTCATCATGGCTCGTCGTAACAAAGGCGAAAGTTCAACTGATACGACGAACTGAAGTTTGTGATGTTATGATTCTGCCTTTCGCGCGTCATGAGTTTGGCCAAGTTGCCGATCTTTTGCAGCAACTCAGCGCTCGCATAGATTTGCCGACCGGAGGCTTCAAAATTTTAAATCAACGGCAACTTCAGCATACGCTGAACGATCTGCCAGATGTCGTCCGTCGCTTCACGCCACGCTCGGATTGGACTCTCGCTTTCTTTATTCGTTCGTCAAAACGGCTGCGTCGCCCCATCTGCAGCGAAGTCGCACAGATCATTAAGGATCTCAAGTTTGACCAGCATTGCTCGCGCTGGAGCGATGGGAAAATTGGACGGGCCCAGAAACTAGTGAGTCTTCTCCCCTCCTCATGGCGAAGCCTCCTGCAAACGCCCCTCATCGATCTCGCTGAACTCCACCGTCTCGGCGACGGCCGCACGTCTATGATCGGTCATAAAATTCTAAAACCAGAGCATGGACTTCTCTGGCTCAGCCCGCTGTGCCCTTTGTCGTCAAAAGATATCGGTGCACTCACTCGAATTGTCGATCGATGGGAGCGAATGTCAGCGGACAACAAGCTCCCTTTCCAAATCGCAACCCAAACATGGACCGTTCTCAATCAGCGTACAATCGCGCTTGTCTTACCCCTTCTGTTTCCGCTCGGCACCCCACTGGATTTCATTCATAAGTCATACGCTCATATGCTCGAAGAGCTGCGCCAGCATGGGTTTTCACCGTACCGCTTTCCCTCCGACACCATGCCCTACGTTACAGAAATGATCGCTCCTCGGTACTTTTCGCTCATCCAACGCATTGAGAATGCACTTGACCCCGATCGCGTCATCAACGCGCACCGTTATCACGCGTAAATGAGAGGCAAATTGTGCGATGACTTTGAGTGATGAAACTCCGTCACGTTCTCACCATTCTTGTGGCAGTCTTTTTCTCTGCCCGTGGCGAAGCCGCGGCGCCCGCCGGCTTTGATCTCGAAGTTCAGATCTGCGCTGACGGCACCTTCAGCTTGTCTGAATTTGAAGGCGATCGCCTGCAACAGCACCCCGAAGCCATCGACACCCGAGCTCTTTCCGAACTTTCGCCCGCGCGCGCCTCTGCATATGAAAACTTCATTCAGACGTACTGGACCCACCTGATCGTTCGAAAAGGAGCAACTCTTCGCCCACGCTATCCATCGACAGCATTGATGCATAAAGATGGCTGTCACCCCGAGGTTGTCGCTTCGGTCACATCGTCATCGACCACCATTTTTTCTGGAGAGCTCAACGGCGATCTCTGGAGTTCACTCTCGACAAAAACGCAGCAGCTATTTCTGAGCGAAGCCTACCTCAACTTTGAACGAATGATCTGGGCCGCAAGCGAGATCAACTCCCCCTGGCAACCAGTCATCTGGAATCCAACTCTCTCCCGCGAGTTTCTATACCGCTGGACGCGGACTAGGACACTTCGTTCATTTTTTGAACTCGCACGCACAATCGAACTTCCATTTGTCGAACAGTCTGGATTCATTCTGCCGCTTCACCCGTATAGTCACACGGTGTGGAATCCACAGACGGGCCTTGTCATCGAGACACATAAAAGTCCAATCACACTTTCAGCCTTGTGGCTTGCGAATGTGAAGATTGCAGGTCTCACACTCACAAACTACACCTGGCATTCGAGTGACTACAGCGAAGGCCTTCGCTTTCACGACGACGGTTCATTTCACTGCGGTCCACTACAAAGCACAGACACCGAGACGATGCTACCGCTATCGCATCCGATCTTTGGCGCCAGCCATTGGGGCTCACACTCCTATCTTCAATGGTCGCTCTGTGTTTCAAAAGCTGGACAGATCGAACAGGGATATCTCTGGGTTCCGTGGAGTCAGCCGAAAACGTGGCAGCTGGGCGATCAGACGATGATCATCGATCAAGACCCGCTTGCTGGAGGAACGAACCAAGGAACCTGGATTTCCTTTTATCCCGATCAATCCGTCAAACTCATCATGACCTCGCGCGGAGTCCAACGCGTACAAGGCCGCGACATCGAAGTTCATGGCCCTCTCTTACTAGGCGAAAAAGACTCGCAAACCGGCACGCAGCGGCTGCTTTGCTCGGGTCTCCCTCTTGGCACTCGTTGGACCCTCAGTGATGGAAGCTCGATCACTGTCAAAGACCGCACGGACTACTTCTGCTCGCAAGTTCCACCCACACTGCAAGGCGAGCTGCGCAAGGCCATCGGCTCCGCGCCCCGCAACGTCTACGAGCTGAGATAAGGTACCTTCTTCCTTTTCGCGACCACTCGCATCAAGATTGAGTCAAAGCCCGCTATAGTCGCTCAGACTCAAGTGAATACCCCTCACGCTTTGACAACTGAAATATCGATCGTCGAAGAGCGCAGCGCACAGCCTCTTTGCGAACGTGATCCACCGGAGTGTTCAACCACCTCAACGTCTCATTGGTTCGATCGCCGTCAAACAGAAGCGGGTCTTCATCAAGAGGGATCATCACATGCTGACGCCCCAAAAGCCCCGCGAGTGTCGAATACCGATACTCTTCAACTGCCTCACAAGCGCCAGCCTCGACTGGATTCCGATACACATATTTATAAGCGTGCTCATAGTGAAGACCACTCGCAATACAAGACCGAAAAACACGGCCGCCCCAGACATGATTGATTCGCCCGACTTCACGTCCAATGGCTCGACTCGTCTCTCGCATGAAGTAGGTCGCAAACTCGCTCAAATTCCCGTTCGGAAAACTTGCAAGAAGATGAAAGTGATTCGTCATCAGCACGAATGAGTGAATCCGCACGCCGTACGCATAATGCGCAAAGTGGAGATAGCAACTCATGATCTCCCAGACCTGATCGAGATCGAGTTCAAACCAATCGCGACCATTGGTCCGCGCCGACAGATGGTAGGGATGCTCAGAATACATATGGAACGATTTTCGAGGCATAACCGCAGAAGCAAAATTCTGCCACCGCTTGAAACGTCGCTTACCCGTCAGCCGGTGTTTTGATGCTCCGAGCCGCGGAAAGGTACAATGTACCTTCTATTTCACAATCTCGATTTCGCAGACGATCTCGTTCGCCGGGAATATCCAGGCAAAGTGTTTCTCATATGTCTTCTTCGACATGCGGTAGATCGCCCAGCCAAAAAAGTCGAGCGCCGAGCCCGTGAAGCGAAGCTCGATCTTGCGCACTTTGTAGCTCTCTGTACCGAGCGCCATTTCAAAAAGCTGCGGAATGCTGCCCAATGAAAAATGCCAGCGATGAGTTGGATCGCCCCAGCTGGCGTACGAAGAATAGTGTGGCGTTCGGAACTCAACCACACCACCACTGCGACCAACGCGATGAATCTCGCGCGCGAGCCCAAAGAGATCGCTCAAATGTTCAATCACGTGCTGACAGCGAATGAACTCATACTGATTCGCCGGCAGCGCCCACGGATGACGATCAAGATCCTGCACCAGATCGACGCCAGGAAGAGGCCGCAAATCGATACCCACGGCACCTTTTAGCTTGTGCGGACCGCAGCCGATATCGAGCGTGCGGACGTCTTTCAGTTCAGCGGCGAGCCGACTCTCAGTCTCTGGCCAATTCGCCAATGGCAAACCAGCATCAGTTTTTGAGTCGCGCGGCGAAGGTGTCATGTGAGAATTGGTCATAGGCATTCGATATCGGGCTCCTCGGTAAAAAGGTACCTTCTACCTTTTGGCGACTCGCCGCAGCCAAAGCGTGGCGGGAGGGTTTCCCGGTCCTGCGCAACAAAAAGGAGAAGCTGAGCGCTTTCAGAGACTTGCCACATCCGCCCGGCGGCCAGGGCCAGTTTTTCTGAAGCCTCCGTTGACCAACACGTTTTTTACTCATAACTTACACATGACTTACACATTACTGGCACGCGGGTTACACATATTGCCATAAAACTCCGATGCCACTCGAGTCAGAAGAAGGGAGTACGACCATGACCACACAGTCCGCGAATCACGACACGGCACCGCTCTCGCCGCGCGAAAAGACAGTGCTGGAGTTTTTAGAAACCTACGCCCGTCTTCATGGCTTCGCTCCGACTTACCAGGAGATCTGCTCACACTTTGGATTTGCATCATTCAACTCTGCACAGCGCTACCTGAAACAGCTTGAAGCCAAGGGCTACATCCTTCTTGGCGGTAACAATCAAAAGCGCTCTATTCGTCTTTTAAAATCAGCTTCATCTTATCAAGATACGATTGAAGAACGCGAACGCACAGGAACTCCGGTTGCATCAACCGCAGTCGCTCTTCCGCTCCTCGGTCGTGTCGCAGCCGGCGTACCTCTTGAAGCTTTCGAACACGATGAGTTTATCGACGTCCCCGCTTCTCTCGTAAAACGCCCAGACAAAACATATGCCCTGCGCGTTCAAGGACAGTCGATGATTGAAGATGGAATTCTCGATGGCGATGTGATTCTCGTCGAGCGCCAGAGCCGCGCAGAAAATGGCGAGATTGTGGTGGCCGTTGTCCCTGGAGACACAGGGCAAGAAGAGGCCACCGTCAAACGCTTCTACCAGCCTCGCGGCTCTGCTCGCAATACAGGGGAGAGCGAGACACGAACGAAAATTGAATTGCGCCCAGCCAACTCGAAAATGAAGTCGCTATGGTTTGAACCGGGCGAAGTCCAGATCAGAGGAATTGTTGTCGGACTCTTGAGAAAATTTTGGTGATTTGATTTTTCGGCAATTTTGAAACGAGGTCCCACGTAGGACCTCAACAGCAACCTGGTGAAGTGTTCTTCGCCTGAGAGGATATTGTTTTGTCTGAAGTCGCGATGCGGAAACGTCCGCTCCATTCTATCGAAGATCTCCGCCGCGATCTCAATGAGACTCACGGCCTTGATCTTCTGCGCGACGACCAAGTCAAACCTTCTACTGGTCTTGCCACCGGCTGTTTTGCTCTCGATGAGTTCCTTGCAAGCGGTGGATTTCCCTGTGGAGAAATCTCACTTCTCGAGGCCGCGGAAGGAGCCGGGGCATGCACGCTTTGGCTTGATTGCGTAGCCCGCATAACTCAGAGCGGACGACGAGCCGCCTGGGTTGAAGGCGATTTTCAATTGAATCCGATCTCGGCTTTTCAACGCGGAGTCGATCTTCGCAACCTGTTTATCGTCGGGGCTGGCGACCAAAAGTCGTCCAAAAATCGCCTCTGGATTTTGCAGGAACTCTTCTCTTCGAATCTTTTTGACATCATAGGCTGCGACCTGGGCGGCGCGCGACTTCCACTACGTGAGTCTCGTTCCCTCCTCACGCAGGCACGCCGCTCAGGTACAGCCTTGGTCATTTTCTCTCGACACAGTCGCGCCACTCATCACGAAATCGCCTCTGTCGTTCTTTCACTCAATGACATTCATTCCAACAAACATATTCAGGTCCTACGAGCTGCCCATCGCCCAGTTCCCAATCAAATCAAAAGGAGACCAAAACATGTCGATTTCATCACTGGCCCCATCGACTCACGATTCCTCCTCTCTCGAACTGATGAAGGACCATCAGCCGCTCGTCTGCAACAGCCGCGTCTTAGCGCTAGTACTTGATATTCCTTTTGCAACACCGGCTTTGCTCGAGTCGCTTCTCCTTTTCTCGCCGCGACTCTCAGCACGCAGCGATCTGCAGGCCGCCAGTGAGCGAACGCTCGTCTTCATCGATATCGCCTGCAATGCAAATTGGATTCACCGTGAATTTGAGACAGGCGAAGTCGGCCTCCTTGAGGAGATTCGACGCACACTGAAGGCGCTGCAGATCTTCAACGTGCGCATGGCAATCGCCGATACTGCACCAGCGGCACAGGCTCTCGCCAGCGCGCACATCTATTGGATCTCACAACCAGGAGCGAGCGCCAAAGATTTGGAACGACTCCCGCTCAGCTCGATCGGCCAGCTCGAAGGCGTTACCGCCTGGCAACAGCCGACGCGTTTGAGCGGTATGAGTGACTTTTTTGCTTTGCTTGGATTTCAAACACTGGGGGAACTGAATGTTTTTACCGCTGCAGCCTTTCATGAGCGTTGGGGAGAAGCTGGCGATTTCGTTTTCAAACGCCTCAAAGCAATTGAAGCACTGGCCCCTCAACCTATCCCCCCGTATGTGGCAACCGAACCGCTTTTGGCTTTTGTACAGCTCGACTTTCCAGTTTCTCTGGCCTCGCTCCTCTTGCATGAAATTGATGGTCAGCTGCGCGCTCTTTTTCTCCGACTGGAAGGGCGACGTCTTATTGCACGGAGGCTCAAGGTCGTGCTTCGTTGCGAATATTCAGAGCATGAACATCGGTTTGACATCGAGCCTTCGCAACCAAGTCGCGACACCAGCTTCTTCATTGCGCTCTTGGAGAGACGGCTCGAGCATCTTCCGCTCGAAAATCCGATCAAAGATATTGAGATCAGCATCGATCCTGCACCCGAGAAAGAACAACAAGGTGATTTTCTTCAGCAGCATCATGAAGATGATACTCGTTTAGGACTTCTTACCAGTCTGCTCCAACAGGAGGGCGTACGATCAGGATTTGCAGCTGTTCAAGATGACGTTTGGCCCGAGAAGACGTGGCTCTTGAGCGACCGCGAACATGCGAGTCAGTGCCAAGCGACATTGTTGGCACAAACCGATTTTACGATTGACGGTGAAAATAGCGAATCTGGATTTGCACCGCTACCACGATACGGAGGCAGCCTGCGCTCTGCTCCTCGCCCAGCTCTGCTCCTCGCCCAGCCAAAGCCCCTTTCGATCACCGAGAAAGAACAACTTCATTTTTTGTCCAACCGCCCAACCGAACGAATCGAACATGAATGGTGGGAAGGCCGAGCAGGACCGAGCAAAGCGCGAGAATACTCGATCGCTCGGGATTCATCTGGCCGCCACCTTTGGATTTTCAGAGAGCCCGGCCAGAACACTCTTTTTCTCCACGGAGCTTTTGACTAATTTTTCGAATGAGGAGGGCACATGAGACATCTTCAACGCCGTCAAAACTGTTCATTCCGCTCACCGAAAGTCATTTCAATGTCGTCTTATGAAACACAAGAAGAGCTTTTCTTTGCCTGTATCGCCTTCGTCATTCTCCTCGCCATCACCTCGGCCGACGTCCTCCTCTCCGCCCAATCGGTCCTCTGAAAAGTTTCTTGCTCTCCAAGAGAATGCACAACCGATCGGGCGTGGCCCCGATTTTGTCGAACTTTTAGGGCGCAGTGGTTTTTCGTTTCTGATGGGTGCAAGTCACCCTGAGGAAATGGTCCTACGTGCGAAGACTCTCGGCTATCGCGGACTTGCGCTCTGTGATGTCAATGGTCTGTATGGTGTGGGACGCGGTTACCAAGCTGCGGAAAAACCCAGCGTCTTTGATGCCGATGAGATTGCGGCGGAGGCTTCTCGACAGAACGGTGACTCAGCTTTTCGCTATCATGTTGGAGCAGAACTCACGCCTTTCGATGCAAGCCCCATCACTCTTTTGCCGACCTCAAAAGAGGGCTATAGCCGACTCTCGCGCCTGATCACAAAAGTAAAGCGGCCAGCAGGCAAAGGTCGCCTGAAACTATCCCTCAATGAACTCATCGAAGATGCTGGCTTCGCCTCCGGAGAGCTCTTGGCTATTCCGCTTCCGCCATGGAATAGCCTGCACCTTGAAGCACTCGTCGATGCCTTTGGCGATCGGCTTTATCTTCCTGTCTGCAAAGACTCAACATGGGAGTCGATTCGACTCGCACGCGAGGCGTTGGTTTTTGAAAAACGCCTTGGCCCAAGCGGACTCAAACTGTTTGCCACTCAGAGACCGCTTTTTCATGTCCCGGAACGCAAACCTCTGCACGATGTGCTGACCTGTCTTTTACACAAGACCACTCTCCATGAAGCGAAAACGCGACTCACCGCCAACAGTGAACGTCATCTCAAACCGCTCCATGAGCTTCAGCAGCTCTATCGCGATCGGCCCGATCTGCTCACTCGCACAATGGAGATTTCAAATCGACTACAGTTTTCTCTCAAAGAGTTAAAGTACAAGTATCCACGCGAAGCGCTCCCTCCCGGAACCACATCGGTGCAGTTCATGCGTCTCCTTGTTGAGAAGGGAATCCAATGGCGCTATCCGAATGGGACCGAGGCCCGTATTCGTGAGCAAGCGCGCCGACAGGTTGAGCACGAGCTCAGTCTGATTCAAGAGCTTGAGTACGAAGACTACTTCCTCACGCTCTGGGACATCTGTCAGTTCGCACGCGATCGCGGAATTCTTCATCAAGGCCGCGGGTCAGCAGCAAATTCAATTGTTTGCTATGCCCTGGGTCTCACGGCAATCGATCCAATTAAACTCGGTCTCCTCTTTGAACGCTTTCTTTCGCGCGAACGGCATGAACCGCCCGATATCGATATCGATTTTGAGCACGAGCGCCGCGAAGAGGTCATTCAATACATCTACCGAAAATATGGGGCGGCACATGCGGCGATGGTCTGCACCACGATCTGTTATCGCTCTCGCATGGCGATACGCGATGTCGCGCGCACGATGGGGCTTTCGCACCAAACAGTCGATAGCCTCGTCAAATTCATGGGGCGTGAAGGCTTGAGTCGACTTGTCGACAGTCCAACCGACATCGCACGTTTTGGACTCACGCCCGAAAAATTTAAAACACTCGTGCAGCGAGCTGTGGAACTCAAGGGGTTTCCTCGACATCTCGGCATTCATTCGGGTGGATTTGTCATTTCGCATGAGCCGATTGTCGACATTGTTCCGGTTGAGGCCGCAACAATGACTGAACGCTATGTGATTCAGTGGAACAAAGACGATGTGAATCTCTTGGGTTTGATGAAGATCGATGTCCTCAGCCTCGGCATGCTTTCGGCTGTCCAGAAGGCTTTCGCTCTCTTGCGTGAAAAGAAGCAGCTCACCTATGACCTTGCTACGATTCCGCAAGAGGACCCAAAGACCTATGCGATGATTCAGAAAGCCGAAACAATTGGTGTCTTTCAAATTGAATCACGTGCACAGATGTCGCTGCTGCCGAGACTCAAACCAAAGACGTGGTACGACTTGGTCATTCAGGTTGCGATTGTACGCCCCGGCCCCATTCAAGGCGGCATGGTCAATCCCTATCTCAAGCGGCGCGCAGGCACAGAACAGGTGACCTACGCACACGAGAGGCTCAAACCCATTCTTGAAAAGACGCTCGGCATCCCGCTATTTCAAGAGCAGATCATGCAGATCGCCGTTGCTGTCGCTGGCTTCACTCCGGGCGAAGCCGACGAGCTTCGTCGCGTTGTCTCTAGCGCCTGGAAACGCAAGGCGGTGATGACAGGGCTTCGCAATCGCATCATCAACGGGATGCTCGCCAACGGTCTTACTGTCGAATATGCCGATCAGATTTATAAAACCATTGAAGGTTTTGCCTCGTATGGTTTTCCTGAATCACATGCTGCGAGTTTCGCTCTGATCACATACGCCAGCTGCTGGCTAAAGTGCCATCATCCTGACGTTTTTGTGACCGCTCTTCTTAACTCACAGCCGATGGGATTTTATCCGCCTCGGCAACTGATCGCCGACGCCAGAAAAAATGGCGTGCACTTTCTCCCTCTCGATATTCAGACATCAAGCTGGGACTACACTCTTCATCACGTCGGGAATGCTCATCTGCATGCGGTTCGCGTTGGGCTCAGTTCTATCCAAGGGCTCAGTCTCGATGAGAGTCAGCGGATTCTCCAAGAACGTGAAAGCCGCGGGGCTTTTCTCAGCCTTGAGGATCTTGTCCAACGAACCAGGACAAATAAGAGAACCCTCTCTCGCCTAGCAACAGCTGGCGCCTTGCACGCACTCGAGCCTGATACAAGACGTGCTCTATATCGGATTCAAGGTGTCGACTTCAATCAACAGAGCCTCTTCTTTGGCACAGAGCCTCTGGAATCTCAATCACTCGAATCCCAAACTGATGGTCGCGCTCTGATTCCAAAAGAGAGCGAATGGGATTTCGTTCGGCGCGAGTTTTCAACAAAGGGATACTCGCTGGATTCTCATCCCATGAAAATCCTTCGACCTCTTCTCACGGCTCAAGTCCGCGCATGTGAGCTCCCGACCCTCCGCCATGGTGCTCGGCTCACCATCACGGGTCTGAAGACCCTGGTGCAAAAACCGCCAACCGCCAAAGGCCTTTGCTTTCTCTCTCTCGAAGACGAGACCGGAATCTTTAACATTGTCGTGATGCCCGATCTTTACGAGCGGTATCGGCTGGTCATTGGAGGCAGCCAACTCCTTGAAATTCATGGCCGAATCCAGAACCGCGAAGGCGTCTGCCTCGTGAAGGCCGAACGTATTTCTTCTCCAACTCAGAAAACTCTACTCGGTGCGATGGAGAAATCTTTCCCGCTCAGAGAGTCCCCTCCACAGGCTACCTTGTCGCCCCCAGAACGCTAACGTAAAAACAGCCATTCGAACTGGGGATATTTATGCTGTTGTCACTGACTCGCTCGCGCTGGATCGTCACTCTCAATCTTCTCTTGGCCCTTTCTCTTTCACTCACGGCCGGGCTCATCTCAACACCCGCACAAGCCCAGCAGACTTGCGAAGCCCTCTTTGTCAAAACTGCAGAACAGGCCGCCGGCCGAACACCTGAGACCATTCTCGCTGAACGCGGAAAAGCACTGCCCGAGCGCAATGAGGTGCTCGCAGAGCTCGCCAAGTTTGCTGTCGAGAATGGTATGCCCGCACGCTGGATCGAAGTTGGCCCACCCGAGCGTCGAGTAAAACGACTCTTTGTCGCTATCGACGCAACCAACGCTGGTCTCATGCAGGCCTATCACAATCGCTTCAACCTCAGTCAACCCATCGGCGCAGGCACCGCCGGAACGCTGGCGCTGGAGTTCTTCCGCGAGAGCGTGATCAGTCCTGAGCACTACGTGTCGGGCGTTCTACGCATCAGCAGCAATCCCAACGACAGAATCTATCGCTGGGGCCGCGAAGATCTGACCTGGAATTCGTGGTGGTCCGACTGGATCGTCGCTCGTAAAACACCAGACCACACAGCCAACGGCGTCCTTGCCTACGGCCATCTCTTTGAATTGAATGCTGCCGAAAAAGCAAACGTCGACTATTTCC
>JAEUWE010000055.1 GCA_016791465.1 Pseudobdellovibrionaceae bacterium | reverse complement strand
CTCTGAAAGCATATTTTGCCGCTCAAGGGAAATTCTCGGCGGTTGGTGGAACGGGGCAAGCGGAAGACGTCTATCGGCGTTTGGTTGGGCAGATGTAAGGTGTGATCTCGGGCAGATCGCTCGAGAAATGGGCACATTTTCAGTTGGCACAGAAAAATAAAACTTTGTTGACCGAGAAGCTGGACATCGGTGGTTTAGACTGCTAACACCGCACGCTGGACCACTCGGTATTGAAGGGGAAAGTGTCTCGTTTTTCCGAAAAATTCTGACCTTTTGTATGTAAAGGGCCAGGGGATTTTGGAGCGGCCAACAAGGCAAACGGATACATTTCTCTGATTTTCAGGTGATCTTAAAGTTTACTGGAAGTTTTTATTCCACGGCTCTTCTCTGAACGGTTAAGTACGATCGCAGAGATGGGAATGAAAGCAGAAGGTAAAGTCGTTTTTTAGGGCGCAATGATCGATAAGCTTTTGAAGACCTCGTCTTTTTTGGTTTGAAGATTGTTTTTCGCTTAGTCCGACTTAGCGGTTGGGTGTGAAGAGCGACATGGTGATTTAATTTTTTTTGCCCTAAGAGCGTAACAGTTCGAAGGCAGTTTAAAGGATCAGAAGCAATGAAAGTCAGAGCTTCAGTTAAGAGGATCTGCAACAAGTGCAAGGTCATCAAACGCAAAGGCGTTATTCGTGTGATCTGTGAAAACTCAAAACATAAGCAACGGCAGGGGTAACAGATGGCGCGTATTGCTGGTGTCGACCTTCCACGCAACAAGCGAGTTGAAATCGCGTTGCAGTATATTTATGGAATTGGCAAAACTCAGGCGAAAAACATTTGTGAATTTGCGAAGCTTCCGGCTGAACTTCGCTCTGACGATTTGACGGACAGTCAGATTGCAAAGATTCGCGAATATATGGAAGCCAAGCTCAAGGTTGAGGGTGACCTCCGCCGTGATATTGGTCTTGCAATCAAGCGGTTGATGGATCTCGGTTGCTACCGTGGTCTTCGTCATCGCAAAGGATTGCCCGTGCGCGGTCAAAGCACGCGACAAAATGCACGGACTCGCAAAGGTCCTCGCAAGACTGTCGCTAACAAGAAAAAGGCCGTGTAGGGAGTTGATGGTTTATGGCTGCAAAGAAAACTGGAAAGAAAAAAGTCAGAAAAGCAGTATCGCACGGAAAGTGCTTTGTTCAGGCTGGTTTCGGCAACACGATCGTGACAATGACGGATCCCATCGGAGAGGTTATTTCATGGTCGAGTGCTGGTCACCTTGGCTTCAAGGGATCGCGTAAGGGTACGCCTTTCGCGGCTCAGGTTGCGGCTGAGGACGCGGCAAAGAAGGCGCTTGAGCAAGGACTTCGCTCAGTGGATCTGTTTTTGAAGGGGCCTGGCGCAGGACGTGAGCCGGCTGTTAGGTCTTTAGCATTGGCTGGCATTCGCGTAGCAACTATGCGTGATGTCACTCCAATTCCCCACAACGGGTGCCGTCCTCCAAAACGGCGCCGTATCTGAGGAGATGAACTGTGAGTTGCATTAATGAGAGCGTCTGCAAACTTTGCCGCCGCGAGAACGTGAAGCTCTTTTTAAAGGGCGATCGTTGTTTTACAGATAAATGTTCTTTTGATCGTCGCCCCTATCCACCGGGACAGCATGGTCAGAGCCGATTGAAGTTCTCTGAGTTCGCGCTTCAGTTGCGTGAAAAGCAGAAGACGAAGCGTTACTACGGCGTTTACGAGCGCCAGTTCCGCAAGTACTTCGATGAGGCTGATCGCCGTCGTGGTGTAACTGGAACCGAGCTTCTTCGTCTTTTGGAGACACGTCTTGATAACGTAATCTACACTCTGGGTTATGCAGCAAGCCGTCGTGAAGCGCGTCAGTTGGTGAAGCACGATCACTTCTTGGTTAACGGCAAGAAGAACAACATCCCCAGTTTCAATCTCGAAAAGGGTGATGTGATTGAGGTTAACGAGAAGAGCCGAGGAATTAACAAAATCCTCGCTGGTATCGAAAGCGCAAAAAAGCGCGAGATGCCAGGTTGGCTCGAGGCTGATTACGGTGCGTTCAAGGGCGTTGTTAAAGACGTTCCTGCTCGTGAGAACATCAGCTTGGCAGTCGAAGAGAACATGATCGTCGAATACTACTCGCGATAACACGCGTAGCAACCACGGCCCGAGAGGGTTGTGGTTGGGGTTCGATGGACTTAAAGTATAACGGACGATTTTTCAGGAGAATTGAGGGTGCAAGGCCACATGCAAGAGCATTACTACAAATTCTGGCGCGACCTGATCAAACCAAAAGGCTACGAAGTTGAGCGTGAGACGCTCACAGATGATTATGGAAAATTCATCATTCGTCCTCTTGAGCGTGGTTATGGTGTAACACTTGGAAATTCGCTACGTCGAATTTTGTTGAGCTCAATGATGGGTTCAGCAGTATCGGCTGCGAAATTCGAAGGGGTCCTTCATGAGTTTTCAACGATGCCTGACGTTCGCGAGGACGTAACAGACATTATTTTGAATCTCAAACAGGTACGATTCAAACAACACAACCCAGAGCCACAGACTCTTCGGATCAACAAAGTTGGACCGGGAATCGTGACGGCGCGGGATATTCAGGTTAACGATAAGATCGAGGTTTTAAACCCTGATCAACCTATCGCGACGCTTGGACCGAACGCGAAGTTCTCTGCGGAGCTCTTTGTTTCCTTTGGCCGTGGCTATGTTGCCGCTGATGAAAATCCGCAGCAGCTTCCAATCGGCTTCATCGGTGTTGACGCACTCTACAGCCCAATTCGGAAAGTGAACTATCACGTTTCGAATGCACGTGTTGGTCAGCGAACAGACTATGATTCGCTTTCTTTCGAAGTGTGGACTGATGGGTCGTTGAAGCCTGAGGAGGCTGTGGCGCTCGCTTCTAAAATCATGAAGGAGCAGCTGCAGATCTTCCTGACGTTCGATGAGGCAATGGAGCCGACAGAAGAACAGGAAGTTAAAACAACTCCAATTCTGAATGAGAACTTGTTCCGTTCAGTTGATGATTTGGAACTTTCAGTTCGTTCTGCAAACTGCCTGAAGAACGCAAACATTCGCTTTATCGGCGAACTGGTTTCGCGTAGTGAAGCAGAGATGCTGAAGACGAAAAACTTTGGCCGGAAGTCGTTGAACGAGATCAAAGAGATTCTCTCAGAGATGGGATTGAATCTTGGTATGAAAGTCGACGGTTGGCCGCCAAATGGTTGGGATCCGAGCAGCATAGCTCCTCGGAAAGACGCCTAACGGCGTCAGCGGAAAAGGGATAAACGATGAGACATAATGCACATGTCAAACATTTTGGACGTAAGCAGGGCCCACGCAAGGCCCTCTTGCGTGGTCTGGTTAACTCATTAGTTGAGCACGGACGAATCAAGACAACTCTTGCGAAGGCGAAGGAACTCCGTCGCCATGTCGAAAAGGCGATTACGCTTGGAAAAAAGCAATCGCTTCATGCTCGCCGCCTTCTTCTTGCTCGGTATCCGAACGAGAAGGTTGTTGCGATGATCATGTCAGACTTGGCGCCTCGTTTCCAAGAGCGCGAGGGTGGTTATACTCGGATTTTGAAGCTTGGACAGCGTCCTGGTGATCGCGCCGAAATGGCGTTCATTCAGTTCGTTGACTACTCTCCATCTGAGAAGCCGGTTGTTGACGAGAAGGTTGCAAAAGCTGCTGCGAAAGCGACAGCGAAGAAGACGGCCGCGAAGAAAAAGCGAGTTCGTAAGCTTCAGGGCCAAGCTCGTGCGGTTCTTCATAAGAAGAAAAAAGCTTAATCAGTCGGAAGTTTTGATTTTCGATCTAAGAATGAAGCGAAGAAAAGGCTGGGGTGACCCGGCCTTTTTTTTAATTTAGGACAGTGGGATGAATGGCGAGGTGAGTATGCGACGCACAGGTTGGAAGTTGTGGGGAGTGTTGTTTGCGGGCTTTGTCGTGCTGCTGGTGGCATCGTGGTTTTATCTCAAGAATCGATTTGATATGGATAAGACGCCTGAGAGTTTTCACTATGTTGCAAAGTTCGAGAAGGAAGGTGTGCCTGCGTTTCGTTTGCAGACGGTGACGGGGGCGGAGTTTGATTTTGCGAATGTGAAGGCACCAGTTGTGATCATTAACTTCTGGGCGTCGTGGTGTGATCCGTGCGTTCAGGAGTTTGCGTCGATGCTGAAGCTCGTCGATCAGCTTGGGGGCAAGGTCGTTGTTGTTGCCGTGTCGATGGATGACGACCCCAAGGATCTAGAGAACTTCTTGAAGCTGTTTAAAGTTCCAAGGCCGGGATTTGAAGTGGTTTGGGACAAGGATAAGAAGATCGGTGAGATGTACGGAGTTGGGAAGTTGCCAGAGAGCTTTATTGTCGGTGCAGATCGCCGATTGGTTCGCAAGGTGATCGGGATTGAGGACTGGGCGACGCCACAGGCCGTGTCGTATTTTAGTGGGCTTGCGGAGATGGGATCGAAATAAGGGGCGAGGGGGGCGGCACCATTGATGCGCGCCCTTTTGTTTTTGATTAAAACCCGAAACCTTTCTTGAGGTCGTCGAGGGCTTTTTGGCCTTCTTGTTGGAGTTTATTTTTTCCTTCGTTGAGAGCTTTGTTCTTCTGTTTCTCAAGATCGTCTTTGAGGCGATTCACTTCGGATTCTTTGGCCTTCAGGATTTTGCCGGTGTCGCCTTGAGTTTTTGAGAACTCGGAGGTGAGGCGGGCTTTGTCAGCACCAATGGCATCGTCGATGGCCTTTTGGAGCTGTGCTTTTGCGTCGTTGATTTTGGCCTGAAGCTGTTTCTGGAAGCCGGCTTGAAGCTCCCGACCGAGGTTGGAGTCGATGTCGAACTTGGGATCGGTCCATGAGCCGTGAACGGTGGCGTTGAGGGTGACGGCCGGGAGGTCACTCATTACTTTTTTGAGGATCTCGTCGACCATTGCGGCTTTGGCGGAGACATCGTGTTGGATGTGATCGAACTTGGAGTCGATCGTCATTTTGAGATCGCCGCCTGCGAGTTCGACGTTGAGTTTGGATGAGCCGATGGCCTCTT
>JAEUWE010000048.1 GCA_016791465.1 Pseudobdellovibrionaceae bacterium | reverse complement strand
GGAAGGGCTGTTCCGAGGCTGTCGGAGGACGTCGGCCTGCGAAAAAAAAGCACGGCCGAGAGGGGCCGTGCGTTTTGAGATGTGAGCTTAGTAAGCCGAAGGCTTCAGTTGAACTTTTGGAAGACTGATTTTCAGATCAAGTTTCTGCTCGAGAGAGAGGTTGTTCTCGGACGCGAGTTTCTCGATTTCGGCTTGAAGGTCGATGCGTGCTTCAAGCCTGAGATAAGCCTCACAAAAGTCAGGCTTTGGTGTCACGTCGAAGAGTTTAACAGTGACGTTCTTTTTGGCGCTGTCGAGCTCGAGTTCAAATGTGCCGGTGTGCTTCTCACAGCCCCCACCCGTGCTGTAGGTCGCGCCGAGCGTTTGGCCATCAAAGAGGATTGTGTCGAAGTGCGAGATCTCGTGGCGGTTTTCGGCCTGAGCAACAGTCGCCGTTGTTAAAAGTGCAAGTAGCGATAGAGAAAATACCTTCGTCATGTGGTGCCTCACAGTTTAAATGCCGTTGGGATCGGCTGGATTAGTTGTGACCTTTCGTAGGGCAAGTCGCGTGCCGCTTACTGGGAGCCGGCGCGACTACTTCACGTAACGGAGCTTAAGGGCGGTGACGGCGGCTTTGATATCGGGGCGCACATCGGCTTGGCGTTCGTTGAGCAGAGACGGTTCAGAAGCATAGTGGCCGCGGGTTGCGACATTGAAGAGGAAGGTGCCGCTTTTCATTTCGGTCTCCATGGATGCCATCGTCCAGCTGAGTGGGATGACGAGATCGCCGTAGGCCCAAGTTGGATAGAGCCAGTTACAGAAGAGCCGTGGATCGCGTTTGACCAGCGCAATGTAGGCTTGCATTTGGAGATCATAGGCTTTGGCCTCGTCGATGATGAGAGCTGTGAGGTGTTCGGCCTTGGGAAGCCGGTATCGGTCGCGATAGGAGGAAGCATGTTGAAGCTCGTGGACGAGGAGTGGGATGAGGTAGGGGATTGGCTCGCTCTCGTTGTTTGAGATGATGATCTCGAGATGCTCCTTTTGGTTACTGAGTTTGGTCGTTCCGCGCATGATGGCCCCGTTGATTTCGCCGGTCTCGTTCGCAATTGCTGGACGGATGGACGTCGAGTCGACCCAGGGCTCACGAAGACCGAGAAACCAATTGATGCGGCTGAGCTTTTTTGGAAGGAGCTTCTCGGCAGATGCGTTCTGTTTCCCTCGGCGGCAGCGGCGACGAGATCACTTCGCGTCGTTGCTCGTTTGAGAAAGTCCGCGAGAGTGCCTGCGCCTGGTGATGTGCTGATCATTTGACTGAGGTTTGCAGAGCGATCGCGATACTTGAGTTCGAGAATCCTGATGCCAGCATGTTTGCAATAGGTTTGAACGTCGCCTGCTTGAGTGGTCTGGGGCAGGAGCGCAGCAAAGGCTAAGACTATTGATGCGAGAGTCGGACAAGAGGCACGCATCCCAACAGTTTTGAGTTCGACTCCGGCAATGTCAAATTTTGGGAGCGCGTAGGAATGTTGGTAAACTGTGAAGGAGTCGAGGGGTGCTTGTCTTGAAGGTGCTCTCGTCGATTACTTTTCGCGAGGGAGGTGTTGTGAGTAAGAGACGCTATCCGAATCATAGCTGGATGCTCGTGATGCCAGGTCTGCTTATTCTTTTTGGAATTGCCGCGTATCTATTTCGACTCTCGAGGTCTCACCCTGTGGAGCTGGGCATCGCATTGATAGTCGGACTTTTTGCCGCTATCGTCTACGGCGTAAAGAGATTGAGGAAATGATGGAGCGTTCTTTCGGAGCCATGTGCCCCCGAGTCGCTCAGATCCCAATGCTGCTATACGGATAAATTCCCTTGATGTCGTCGGCGGTGTCGTAGCGTTTGTCGGGCCCGGCACTGGTGACGACGAGTTCTCGCTTTGTTCGATCGTAGGTGAGTCGATAAGAGACTCCCCATTGATCAAGTGATGTGTCTCGTTGAATGCCGTTTGTGGTGCGCATGTTGCGGCGAAGGTAGCTCGAAAACTCTTCTGGACGAGGGTGGGTGCTATCGAAGGTATCCATGTGGACCATCTTGGCGATATCGGAGACCTCTTGCTGGGTCGCAACGACCTTCGTGCTTTCCATGAGTTTGGCGATTTGGGCTTTGAGATTGGGGCTTGAGGCCGCGGCTCCACCTGCAACTGTGATCATCGGAATGATTTTGACGATCGCGTCGATCATGTTGCCTCCTCCAGGCGAAGGGTGGTCACGGTTTCAAGATAAATGGCAAGGCCCGCGTTTTGCGTGAGCGCTATCCAAAAATCACCCGCGCTGATTTTTAGAAACCGCGAGGGCTCTCGCGTGAGCACAGTCGCGGTGCGGGGTGAATTGAGAATCATGGCCATCTCTCCAAAGAAGTCACCTTGGCCGAGCGTTTTAAGGTGTGCGCCATTTTTAATGACGTCGACTGACCCGCGAAGAATCAAATAAAAGTCGCGATCGGTGCGCCCTTGCTCGATGACGTGTTGTCCCGTGGGAAGAGTGACGACGTTTCCGCCGGAGAGAAAGAGGCTTGAGGCTTCTTTCGGGCAGTCCTTAAAGAGTTCGCTCGACGAAACGTATTGGCCGATGGTGAGACGATCGAGGAGGTGCTCGAAATCGCCAGAGAAGATCGGATTCTGTCGCGTGAGATGCTGGAGCTCATCGATCGCGCTTCGTGGAATGGCGAGAACCTGACATGGAGTGACGGCGGCGACATCGGCAGATCGAGGTGCATTGTCGAGCAGCGTGTTCTCTCCGAAAATGGCAGGAGCGGTCAGTCTTGCCAATGTCACTTCAGCGCCTGTGCGTTCGCGTTTGACGACGGCGACGGTGCCGTTCAGCAAAACGTAGAGTTCATCTGAGGCTGTTTCTTGCACGACGATACGAATGCCTTTGGGGATAGATCGCAGTGTGGATTTGCCAATGAGGAAAAGGAGAGCGTCGCGCTGAACTCCAGAGAAGAGGGGGAGCTCGGAGAGCTGTTCCGAAAGGCCCTCGGCGTCGTGGATGGTTTCGGTCTTTGCTGCTTTCTTTGCTGCGCGCTTGAGTGTTTGTGAGCGGACGGGGTGAACAAAGTTTTTGTAAAATGAGGCGGCAAGATCGAAGACCAAGTACAGCATGCCGATGGCGATGGTGGAGAAGATGAGCAATGCTCCAATCGCTTCGGCCCAGACACCGTTTTTGATGGAGCGAAGAAAGGTTGAGATGAGGAGCGTATCGTTCTTGGTGAGAAGTGCCAGGGCGAAGTTGTAGGCAAGCATGGTCCAGAGGATCGCGATGACGGTGTAGGCGGTGTAGATCGAGGAGTTTTTAAGCTTCTCTTCTCTCTGCATGGGAGCGAGCAGTCCGCGGTTTTTTAAGTAAGGTAAAAGATCTGTCGCGCGCAGATCGCTGTTCACGGCGTTGAAGATCGAGTTGAAGTAACTGGTGAGATCTGATTTTCGGAATGGATTGAGATCAATCAGTAGAATGAGTGTTGAAACCCAAAGCAGTTGTGTCAGGTGCCGAGAGCTGGGGGCGAGCAGGGTTGCAGCGACGAAGGGCAAGTAGTGCGCGAGGCTCACAGCAGCAGCGGCGATGGTGCCGAAGGTTTTTCCGCCGGCGGCGTAGAGTTTGGCATCGTCCGATCTGATGGCGAGTGAATAGAGATTCAACTCAAGAGAGAGCGGTGCGCGGATCCCAGTTAAAAATGTTGAGAGCAGGGCTTTGCTGAGGCCCGCAAGAGTTGCGGTTAAGGATGCTGCGGCAAAAAAGAAAACGATGCCGCGACTATAGCTGTCATCGATGAGAAGAAAGCCCGACGGCGCCGAAAAAGCGCCGCGACCGTATGCTGAAATAAAAAAACTCAAAGTGATGGCGACGAGTGCCAGAGCCGCGATCAGAAAGCCGATGACCGATGGTTGTGCGGAGGGCCGACTTGAAACAAGTGGAAGGCTGAAGAGCGGCCGCGTTAGCCAGAGTGCGTTTCGCTCAAAAACCTCGGTTTGTTTGGAGTCGACTTCACCCAGGAACGCGTCGCCTCCGTCAAGGCAGTTCTGGCGTTGAAGGCGTTCGAGACTGGAAAACAACATGCGAAACGGCGCGCGGCCTTCAAGCGTCATGAGTTCCTGAATAATCTCGGGGACGGTGTGTTTGCCGTCGAGGAGAGGGAGAAGTGAGGCGGTATCCGCCGGAAGGATGACTTGCCTCGATCCGTCGGCGAGCTCAAAAATCACGTGTTTCTGGTTGGGCGTGTAGGTGTGGCCGGTGCGGAGTCGAGGCCGGGCGTGCTGCAGTGATTCAGGCTTCATGGAATCAATTGAATGAGATTATGCGCCATGGAGCAAGAGGAGTTGACCGAACTCGTCGGACTAGGTCCAATCATGTCTATGTTGAAAAAGATAATTTCGCAGTTACAGGCCGCTGTATTGGGGCGCGATACCTCGACAGAGGTCGAGGCATCGAGTGGGGCTTTGGGTACGCAGGCAAGCAAAGTCGCCAAGGATCCGCGTCGATACAAACGCGCATCGCTTCAGGTCGAAGGAGCGGGTGTGGTGCAAGAGATTGCAAGTGCATCGGCTCAATATCGAGGGGAAACATTTTCGGTTGTGGATCTTTCTCACACGGGTATTGCGCTGTTGAGGGCGCGAGGGGATTCGAAGGTGGATCCGAGCCCTGCGGGCGGACCACCGGAGCCGATGACGATTACGCTTGGA
>JAEUWE010000034.1 GCA_016791465.1 Pseudobdellovibrionaceae bacterium | reverse complement strand
TGAGACCGACGACATAAGCGCCATCGATGCCAAGGCGTCGACCACTCTTCGGACCATCGACCACGGTGAGATTGCTGGTCGTCGCGCGGCGAATAAACTCCGACGCCGCAGCACAGGTGCAATCCGAATTCACTGTGAACTTTGAGTCGATCTTTTCACCTTTGATCGTGATCGGAAGGTTCTTTTTAAAAAAGCCGGTGCGGCCTGTTGCAGCTTTTGGATTGATGACCTCGGAACTCTCCTCGCGGCCGCGAATCGACTGCGAAAGCTTCTGCTTGAAAGAGGCCAATACCTGCTCAAATTTTTCATCCATCGGTGATCTCCTTCAAGGCTCGAAGCCACTCCCTATTATGACGTGCCAGCCGATGTCTCTGACAGCAGTCTCGATCAAACTAGACGTCACACGACCTCGACCTCGACGTCTCACCTTCACATCCAATACCAGCAGACCTAGAGATAACGCTTGAGCGCTTCAACCGTCGATTGAATCTCGGCCGGGACATGCGCTCTTCCTGCGAATTGATCTTCAATGTCTTTGGCGTAGGCGTCAAAGCAGAGCTTGGTAACGTCGGATTTTGGAAAACTGATCACACATTCACGCCAATACGACTGATGAAGCGAGTACCAGTACTTCTGAGAAAGCGTCTTTTCAATTTGTGCCAATCGATAGAGCGTTTCTTGGTTGCTCAATGCACCAGTATCCTTCAAAAGTCGCTCATAGAGGAGCCCCGAAAATCGAAGATAGCGGACGACATCAGAATCAACCGGCGTCTGCACACCGCTCTTTGGCATATTGTCCTTAACATAAACGAGAAGCTTTGATGTCTCTAGGCTTTCCAGTGGCGACGACTCTTTTTTCCAGGCCTCAAACGATTCGATCCACGCCTTCACCTCGTGCACCACCGCCGCCGGCAGTTTTTTATTTTCCAGATCGCCACGAAGATTCTGAAGCGCAAGATCTGGCGATCGCTTCACTCTTGCCAAAAGAGCAAGTTTTCGCCGATAGAGAAGTGGAAACTGATCGCTCGACATTTTATTCTTAGGAAACCCGCGTGCGAGGTCGTCGTAAGCCTTTAACGCCAAGTCAAAGTAGCGCATGACGAAAAGATACTCAGCGGTATCCATGGTCACCGGCCCCGTGCCCCCCTCATCGCCCCAGATCACTCTCGTCTTACCCTTGGCCTCTGGCATCTGCGAATGACATCCGATGCAGAACGTTCCCGTTGCATTCAAGTTTTGCCGAGCCAACTCATAGGCGCCGAGATCAAATGCCTGCTTCGTTTTTTTAAAGTGATAACTCATCATCGCGAAGTTCAGACGAAAACCCGGATTCGCCTCGATCGTTTGTGGGGCAGAACCCTGAGTTCGATCCTGAAGTGCCGCGAGCGACTTCTCGATGAGCGGTCGCGCTTTTGGATTCTGAAACTTTTCTTCTGAGACAAGGAATGGACGGAGTCTCTCCATTTCCGCGCGAAACGTATGCATCAGAATCTTCAGTTTGATTTCTGCCCCCGCGGGAGACTCAGCTGTCGCCTCCGCCATCGCCGAGGTTCCGATCATTAAAATTGCGAGAAGAAAACCGACACTGCCGCGTCCAATCATCGAGCCGACTCCTGTTAAGAGATCTCCCCTCATCGTCCACCCGCGAGCGCTCAAAATCCACGGCAGATTCAAACTCCCGGCCCTTCAAACTGAGACTCAGAACGAACGCCGTAGCGGCCTTCGTCCAGTTGTCATCCGAGGCTTAGGCGACGTTCGGTATTGCGCATAGAGCGGACCGTCAAATCGAAGCCCAAAATGGGGTTCGAATTTTTGTGAAAGACAAAGCGAGAACGCGACCAGTGCGCGACGAGAAACAGCTGAACTTGATTTTGAATGAACCATTTGAGATCGACAAACCGTGTCGTCGACTTATTTTCCTAGCTATACACAGCATCTAAAAGATTGAAGCAGGGCCTTGCACCCTACGCCTTGTTGAAAGCTTATTGCCTATCGCCATGTAACACAAAGCCTAAGCCTAAACTGAGCCCCACTGCCAATTTCTGTCAGTTTCACGACCAGCAATGCACACCATCTCGTCTATATCGTCTGCCGCGGATAGCACGCAATGGCGTGAAGCTTGAAACTCAGTGCCCGCGGCGAAGTCTCATCTTCGCTTTGCACTTTTGGAAGGAGCACGAAAATGCGTTTCAATCTCATGGCCCTCGCCCTCCCGCTGACCCTGTCGGTGGCCGCACATGCAGCGCCTGCTGCTCCCACAACTGCTGTCGTCGGCACTGCTGCAACTGCACCCGCCGTTGAGAAAATCGTTGGCGATTTGATGGCGCGCTTGATCCCGCAAGTTCTCGCCTCCATCACACAGCCCGAAATCAACATTCGCCAGATGCGCGTTCAATTTGGAAATACACCGGGCTCAACTCGCGTGCAGGAGCTCAACGGAAGCATTCGCGTCGGTCTTCAGCAGACTTTTGAATATCAACTCGTTGGCGATAACGATATTCGCGTCGATGGTGTTCCTGGCCTCAATGCCGAAATGATGAAGGACTTTATCCCCGTTGTTAAAATCGGTCCCGCGCAAACAATCGTCGGCGTCGACTTTAAAACATTGAGCCAAGCCAATAGCGCTTCGAATGTCATCCAAAGCTCGATCGGATTTCAAGGAAGCGGCGGCGAACAGGCCTTGAAAATTCAAGTCGGTTCAAAGAAGTTTAAGGGCATCTCTGTTGAACTCCGCGCGATCAACGCGGTTCTCACTTTGAACGGCGATATGGTCGATGTGACCGGCACTTGCGACACAAAGCAAGAAGTCGCAAAGCTTGGCTTCAAAGACAAAAAGGTTCAGGTCATCGAGAGTCGCTTCTACGATGCACCTTGCCGCTTTATGATGAAGTACAATCTCACATCAAAAGAATACATCACCGGCCTTGAGTACAGCTCACAGCAGCCCGTCAACACCACTTCACAGCGCTAAGGAAGAATGATGAAACGCGGTGGCTGGTCAAAACTCCTACTTCTCTTCGCGGTGTCCGGCGCCTGTACGCTGGCGTCGCCAAGTCAGGGTATGGCCGAGTCAGCATCAGCTCCGTTTCTTTACTGTAAGTTTCGCAATTGGGTTGTCGATATCGATAGCATTCTCGATCACACCCTTGGCGTTCAAAACCGAAGCTGTTCCTTCACCCTGGACGACAAAACCTATAATGAGCAAGGCGTCGGCGCTTGCCTTTATCGGCAGTGGACAAACGCGTTCTTTAAAAACAAAGTCGGTGTCGTCAAAGTTCAGATCGAAAACCTTGTAAACCCCGATCGCCCAGTGAACTTTACTGTTCTCTCTCGTCCCGTTTCAATGTGGGAGCCGCAGTCAGGCAACTTTAGACCGTGGCGCGCGGTGAAGCGGTATCGCGACTTTTACTTCCACCTCCGTATCGACGAGGCCACACCCGCAGCTGAATGGCTCCGCCACCCTGAATTTCTGCAACCCATCACCGGCCAGCGCGATGCTCGACTTTCTGATATCGCTCTTGTGGTCGACTCTACAAAAGAAGAGATCGACGGCGTCACAATGAAGGCCGTCGGCCGCGTCAACTTTTACCTCGAAAACCAACAAGAAGAACCAGTCTACGCCGTTCGTTTTTCAACAAACTGGGGCCTTCTCAGCGGTGGCCCTGCTGCCGAAGCTCCCCTCCGCCCATCTCCAAATGGCTGCTCAGAGCCGACTCTCAAGCTCTTCAGTTTCGAAAAGCGACCTTTCGATACCAAACTGGAGGCCAAGTGAAACTCATCCTGACACTGATGACCTCCACACTTCTCTTCTCGTCGCTGGCTCTTGCTAAACCCGCCGCGTGCGGAGTGAAGGCGACACCTCTGAGCCAGATTCATCTTGCCGACAGCGAGACCGCTCTCAAACTCGATATGACGTCGACCTCTCGTCGAACACAAGTGAAGCACAAAGGCTTTCACCTCTTAAACGAGGGCGACACCGATGTGCTTTCACTCATGGGTATTGGCTTTCGGATCACCGGTCGAACGCTCGCCTATGCCTGTGTGAGCGTCGACGAAGCATCACCTGCTGATGACCGTGTTGAGATTCTCTTTCACTCTGTCAACAGTCGAGACCTTGTGCACCGCAGTCCACTTGAAGTGATTTGGCAGCCACTCGACTCAACGCACACGATTCTCGGCGGAATCTTTTCTCGCATTCCTCTGATTGGCCCAGCGCTGGGCGCTCTGAACGACGCCATCAACATCGTCGCCGGCAGTATTCAAGATCGCCTGCACGACGCGGTTGGCCTATTTAAAAAGACGGGAGTTGATCGCATCGTCATCACTCGCGACGCCATCGAACTCAGCGTCGGCGTGAGCCTCTT
>JAEUWE010000494.1 GCA_016791465.1 Pseudobdellovibrionaceae bacterium | reverse complement strand
ATCCCTCGCTCAAGTAGCTGGCGTTCATCTCGCTTGAAGAGATCTGGTAGTCGCTAACAAAGTCTTTGAATACGCCAGCCCGGTCTTTGTTGTTGAATGAACCGATTGTCGATGACTTATACTCGGCGGTGTCGCCGTTCTCGTCACGTGTTCGAAAACCTGAGATTTTCACTTGGTAGAACAGGTTCTCTTTGCCGATAAAGTTAATGAGCTTTCCAAGGTCGACGTTTCTCTCTAAAAGCGTCATGACTTTAGACGACCACTTGATTCGCTCTTCGCGATTTTTTGGATATTCGCGACGCAGATCGAGGATTTCAATCATCCACGGCAATATGCACTCATAGCTTTGCCCATGGATATACGTGATCGGTGGAACAGCGCCCACCATCTCGATGCCGGCACGCTTGCGCGCTTCCTCCGCGCAGGTGTCGCGAAAGCGAGTTTCGCCGTAAATTGGAATCAGAACTTTCTTGACCAAGTCATCATCGCTCCCGCTGAACGAATTCCAGCCAATAATCCGCTGCATCGTTGAGCCGCGCTCTTTGTTGGTCATCAAAAGCTTGCTGCGCAATCGTTCAAGACCCTCTTCATAAACCAAGAGGGTCGAACGGATTTCAAACAATTGCAGTCGTAACATGTCGTTAAAGACGTTGCGATCAATCAGGCTGATTCCAAGCCCAAGGCTTTGGACTCGCGCATCGATTTGATCGAGCGTTTTGAAGAGGTCCTTCTTTGAAAGATCCCAACCTGACCAGTAGTTTTCGATCGTGGTGACTGGGTTTGATTCCTTTCCTTTCGTCACTTCGCCTTCGGTCGTCGTGACCGACCACTTCGCGTTTCCAAAGAAGCTGTCTTTTGGGTTTGATCCTGAGGCGCCCGCGATCAATCCTGGCTTCCAAAATGTTGAGTTCTGTGTGAGGCCATCGAGTATGTCTGATAGGAATGAGTAATAGTTCTTTCCTGTTCGACTTAAGATTCGGTGGCTGAACAGCGTACGCTCATATTTTTTCGTATCGGTAATACCGTGCTCAGGATCTTTTGGTGGTTGCACTTTAACTCGGTGCCATTCCTCAATGTTTGTCCAGCGCCAGAATAGAAACTTCCCGTTCTGAATCGCAGCCTGAGTGCGGTGATCGAGTCGATAGGGGAAAAAGTTTTTCTCTAAAATCTCAGAATTGTTTGACTGAAGCACCGCACGTACGGCTGTGATCGCCAGCCGCTGTTTGGCATCGTCGCTTGGCTTCTCATCAAGATGGAAAGCGCGCGTCTGCGCCTGTCCCCATTTTTTCTCCCAAGACAGACGAGTGAGATTCATCCAGAAGTTGAAGTCGATGGAGAGACCGGCCATCTGCGACTGAATGTTCTGGAGGTAGATTTTAATCAAACCGCCTTCGCGCGTGAAGGTGGTTCGGCGCAAGACGACCTGGTTGGCCTGTGCTCCAATGACAATTGTATTGGCATAGGTCACTGGCTCAAGACCAAGCAGAGTCATCAGGGGAATCGTCAGCGATGCATTTTCGCCAAGAGCCAGGGTGTCAGTTACAGTGAAGGTTTCATTTTCTTGTAAGTCTTCAAGGAACTTTTCAAGTGTCGCTTTTTGTTCCGTTGCGCGGTCCTCTGGCGTAGCGGCGCTTGAAGTGACTAGCATCTTCGCCATGTTTTTCATAAAGCCTGGAACCCACAGTTCTTTCCAAGATTTTTTATCGGCCGCCTCGATCGACGGAACGGGGCGAACGTGAACGTAGCTTCGCACCACGCTCAGATTGGCGCCAAATCCTGGGAATACTTTTGGAATGCCATCGACGCCAAGGAAATATCCGATTCGACCGCCGGCTGAAACCTGATCGACGAGGCTCACTCGAAAGTCGCTCGATTCGGCGCCATAGTACGACCCGGTGACGATGGAGCGCGACGCGTTCAGCGAAAGACCGCCGACGGGACCGCCCCAAGTTGAAATCGGTTGAACGTAGGGCTCCCGGGGGTTCTTTTTCACATGATCAAAGAACTGACGTTGAAGGCCGGCCGTGCGTTCATCGGTGAGGCGATCGAAGCGCAAGATCTCGAGATTCTCGTTGATCATGGTGGTCAGCTGGCGAATGCCTGCCGAGATGCCTTCGATTTTTAAAAACCGAACGACGTCATCGGTGCGAAGCGGAGATTCGGGATCGCCATGTGTAAAGCGAAGAGCGTAGCCTTCGTATTGCTCCTGAGTGACTTTGCCCTGTTGAACGGAGCCGGCCGTGACTTTCGTGTTGACTGCAAGTCGACGTGTCTCTTGCGTTAATCGTTGATCGATCTGGGTGAAGCGCACGAGCGAGTTGCGGCGGGCAATCGTCTTCTCCAATATCACTTGCGCGATATCAGATGGATAGCGAGCGGCATTGACGATTTCTAGAAAGTCCTGACGGGTAAGACGAGCGATGCGCTCTGTGATCCAACGGATATCGTCGAGTGTCGTCTCTTGAAATGCATCCGCATACTTATGTGTGAAGATCAGGTTTTCGCTGACAAGTTGCAGTGGCTCCCAAGCGTACATGTTCACGCTTTCGGGAACGTCGACCAGAACAAAGGGTACGAGCAATGAACGCAGAATGCGACGACCTTTGATATGTGTCGCGTTGAGGTTTCCCATATAGAACGATGTCGGAACGACAATCGTGGCCGGCTCGAGCATCGCATCTTGAAGCACAACTTCGAGTTTGCTTTCGGCATTCTCAATCACCCAGCGCTTGTGATCAACAAGTCCGCCTTCAATCGAGAGGTCCGAGATGAACTCTTTCTTGGCCTGCGCATTTTCAAATTGAACGCGCAGTTTTTTATACCAGCGCGGCGACTGCACCAGATAGCCGACCTTGCGGAGAAGTGCCGCACGCATCAGAGCTTGGTGGGTGTTCAGACTCATCACCAGACGGTAGATCCGGGATTGGCCATCGGCGCCGATCGCCTGCACCTGGCCGCGAAACCAACCTTCCGGGTTGAGGGGCATTTTGGATTTCCACTGAAGAGTGGGAATGGTGGATTCAGAAGGAAACGCCGCGGTCGAGTTATCGAGAGCAGAGAGTTTTTGATCGCTCCACACGTCGCTCGCTTGAGGATTGAGGCGACTCAAATCAATGCCGGTTTTTCGAAGGTCGGCCGCGCGGTCGGCGTCAAGGGGGCCATTTTGGTCGAGCAGATCGCTCGCGGGGGCTTCGTTATTCTTTGTCGAAACCGCGGCCGTTGAGACGGCTTTTGACTCGGCGAGAGCAGACTGCGCGGTACAAAGCAGCGACAAGACAACGAGTAAGCGGACAAGGTTCTTTGGTGGCATTGCTTCGTCCCTATGAGATTGGTTTTGGGATCCTGGAGCGACAAAGCTTAGAGTTATCGGCTATATAACGCATTATGTCAATGCGGTACGCTGGGGGTTCTTCAGATGCAATTGGAGGCTTTTGAGGCCTCGCCGGGGGGAATTAAATTCAGGATCGCAGTGGTCGTTTCAAAAAAAAGAGAGAGGCCGGAGCCCCTCTCTTTTTCCGTGGTCTTGCCAAGGCGACGACTTTTACAGAC
>JAEUWE010000442.1 GCA_016791465.1 Pseudobdellovibrionaceae bacterium | reverse complement strand
GTTGAGTTTGATGCGAGTTACGATCCGTCTTCGCCTCTTCAAGAAAGCGATGCTTACGCGAAGCTCTGGGCCGCGCGCATTCTTCGTGAACAGAGACAAGACCATGTCGCCGAACTTTTGGGTGAAGTGTCCGAGAAGGTCGCGAGCAGTGTTGAGAGACGAGTGATTTCGAGTTTGAACAATCGTCGTCGAATGGGCGAGGCGCCTTCGCTTGCTCGATTGGCGGAACACGCTTTGGCGTCGATGACGCAGGTTCAGCCGCTCGTCGCGCCGGCTCCACCGACAACGAACAATATGAGTGATCGGATGCAGAGCGCGCTCTCGAAATTGATTTTCCCTTCTTTTGAAGAGGAATCCAGTTTCCGCCGGGCCAATCAGCGCATGAATGCGATGGCCAATGCTCGCGCAATTAAAAATAGCGCGACGCTTTTGGCGGATGTAGAGGCGCTAGCAAAAGATATTCGAGCTGGTTGGTCGGAGTCGACAGAGACAGTAAAAAAAGACGGAGACGCTAAAAAGCGACGTCCGGCAGCGGCGAAGTACGGTCCGTCGACGGGGCCAAACGGCAATCTCATTGGACGTGAGTTTCCAGCAAATATGTGGGCGATAACATATGACGATGGACCGGCCCAGCAAACAGCATCGATCCTCGACGCTCTAAAAAAACGCGGTCTCAAGGCGACGTTCTTCTGGCTGTCAAAAAATGCTCCGGCCTATGCCGGCAACAGCATCGCGCGCGCCAAGCAGGAGGGACATGAGCTGGCCAATCATTCGGCAACGCACGCCCAACTCACCAAAGTTTCATCCAGTCAGCTCGACAAGGAGATCTTTGGGTCGACCAATTCGCTTGAAGCGATCTACGGGCAGAAAATTCGGTTCTTCCGTTTGCCTTACGGTTCGGGCGTCAAGGTGCCGGAGATTCGATCGCGTCTTGAACAGGCGGGCCTTGTTCATGTCTATTGGAATGTCGATACTCTCGATTGGCAGGACCGAAATCCCGATACGCTCTATGCCCGAACGATGAAGCAGGTGCGTGCACAGGGCCGCGGCATTATTCTTTTCCACGACATTCACAATCAGACAGTCGCCGCGAGCCCACGGGTGATGGATGAGCTTATCGCTCAGAAGTCTCGCGTTGTTACGCTCGGTGAGGCACTTGATGTTTTGAATGGGGTTAGGCCGTGAAACATTCTTTTTCCATCCTCCTCTTGTTGTCGATGATCGCTGCTCTAACAGCTTGCAGTGGCGCCACCAAGAAGAAGGAGGCCGACATTCCGTCGACGTCGATCGATGCAGCGGCGAGCAAGCTCTCACTTGGGGAGCTTGAAGCGGCTGCGCTCGCGCTGCGGGTGGCGTTTGATCGCTCTGTTGACACTTGGCAGGGTTCGACCGATCAGGCAATTCCGGGTTGTCACATCCCGGGCGAAGTTGCAGAGCGGGGGCTTCAAGAGCTACGCCCTTGGATCGATCGTCGCGCGGCGGAGGAGGCCAAGAAGCTGCTCGCAAATCCGAAGAACTATCGTCTGCCGATCAATGAAGAGAGTTGTGCGGCCGACTGTACGTGCGGTGTAGGCTTAAGAGTTCTTGAGGCTGCAAAACTCGATGAGCTATCCCATAGCAAAATGAAAGATTGGAAGCGGGTCAGGGCGCAACTTGAGGCCAAAGCGGAGCTTCAAACCAGCGAGCGATCGGAGCTCTGCGCAGAGGGCATCACCTGGATCTGCAAGTCCGATCTGCTGAGCGCAATTAAGGCGTCGGCGCCGTAAGCGGCACAAAGTCTTTTTCGACCAGCTCAAGGAAGTCTGCGCTGAGGTCACTGAGAAGGACGAGATCCACTTTGTAGGGAAGGTTTGATTCCTCAAATGCGGCGCGAAGTTTGGCGATATCGGTCGGTGCGATTGAAATTCGCATGACGAGATCGAGATCGGAAAGGGTGCGCGCCGTTCCCTTTGCCCGTGAACCAAAAACAGCCGTGTGCGCCGCATGAGGTCCCAGAATATCGAGGACGATTTTGAGATGGCGCGGCTCGATCTGAAGACTCATGGCTCTTTCAGATTTTTGAGTTTGGAAATGAGTTTTGACACCTCTGAGTTAAATGTCGGCAGACGAGAGAAAATCTGTTCGGCAAGCTCTCGTCTGTAGGTGTGAACTGTTTCGTTTCGGTCATCGATGAACTGAAACCAGATTTCAGGAGCATTGATGAGACCCTCAAGAGCAGCTTCACGTAGCACAGTTTTTGGACTGTTGAGGTCTTTTCCGCGCGCTTTCAATATGCGCCTCAGAGTTTTCCAGGCGAGTTCAAATGTGAACTCAAAGTACTGAATCGTCCCGGCCTTCTCGAGATCCGATTTTGCAACTTTAAGCGCCTGCTCAAATTGGAGATGGGCACTGAGCAGAGGTGCGATATCGATTCCGTCAGAAATAAAAAAAGAGCTACTCATACCCTTCAAGGTTAGCACAAGAGTTCAGCGCCGATTCCGCATAACGCGATGCGACTCGCGACGGTGCCAAGCCCCTAAAAATATGGTGTTTTACCGGGTCTATGACCCGATCCGATTCGTCTACCGAAACGACGTTTATTCCTGTGGTTCTTTCCGGAGGCAGCGGCACACGCCTCTGGCCCGTATCGCGCCAGAGCTTCCCGAAACAGTTCTGTGAACTTTTTGGCGAAGCACTCGAACACTCGTTGTTTGCGCGAACCTTGGCGCGCGTGACTCCGCTTTCGAAAGAAACGCCGTGGACGATCACGACGCGCGATTTGAAAGTCCTCACCGAGAAAACCTTAAAGTCTCAAGGCCTGAGTGCTGAGAATGTCGTTTACGAACCGCGCGGTCGCAACACCGCGGCGGCGATTGCTCTGCTCTGTAAAGAAATTTTGAATCGTGGTCTCGCTCAACCGTCCGTGGCGATGGAGACGATTTGCGGTGTATTTCCGGCCGATCAGCTGATTGAGAACGAGACGGCATTCCGCACCGCCGTTCAAGAGGCGATCGGTTTTGCGAAAGAAGGCGAGATCGTCACTCTTGGAGTGAAGCCGACTTATCCCGCAACCGGATATGGGTACATCGAGACGGAGCCTGGCGTGATTGGCAAGACGGCGGTGAGGGCGAAGCGTTTTCGCGAAAAGCCTGGCGTCGAGACGGCTCGTCAGTTTTTGCTTGAGGGTTGCTATTTCTGGAATGCGGGAATGTTCGTCTTCAAAGTGAAGACAATGATCGAGCTTTTAAAGAAGCATGCTCCAGAGGTTTGGAATCCCATTGATCAGCTGAAGCTCGATCATTCCAATCTTAACTCCGTGTATGACACTGTTCAGCCGATCTCCATCGACTACGCTGTGATGGAGCGACTGGAGTCCCACGTCACGGTGCCGTGTACGTTTGATTGGAGCGATGTTGGCTCTTGGGATGCGATGGCTGATATTTTAAAATCTTCAAAAAGCCATCACCCGACGGTTTCGGTACAGGCTGAAAACTGTTTTGTCATGCCAAACGGGGACAAAACCTATGCGGTGGTCGGAGCGCGCGACTTGATGGTTATCGATACCGCTGACGCCCTTTTGATCGTGAAGCGTGATACGAGCGAGCACGTCAAAGAGGCTGTTGAAAAACTCAAGACTCACGGCGAGGCCGCCTCTTACCGTGCTGTTCATCATCAATTTGAAGTGCGCCCCTGGGGACAGTTTGAGGTTCTGCGCGATACTCCGAAATTCAAATCAAAAACGATCACCGTTGAGCCGGGTGCGCAGATTTCTTATCAGTCGCACGCTAAGCGTGCTGAGCATTGGATCATTGTGAGCGGTCGCGGCGAAGTCGTGCTCAACGAACAGGTGATCGCGGTTCAAGCGGGATCGCATGTGTCTATTCCGATTGGTGCAAAACACCGCATGCGCAACACCGGAGCCGAACCGATTGAGTTCGTTGAAGTGCAGCTGGGAACTTATTTTGGCGAAGATGATATCGTTCGCTATGAGGATACGTATGGCCGGGCTTAATCCGACAAAACTCCGACGTGAAATTGTTGAAATGGCCTGGGCCGGAAGTTCTGTTCACATCGCCTGTGCGTTCTCAATGGTCGAGATTACAGCTGCGCTCTTGGGTGAAGTGATGAATCTCGGTCGGGGTGCAGACGATCCCGAGCGAGATCGCATTTTGCTGTCAAAAGGCCACGGTGTGATGGCGCTCTATGCGGGCTATAGCGAACTCGGGTGGCTTGAGCACAAACATCTGGAAAAGTATTTTTCCGACGGCTCACTCCTTCATGGTCTTTCTGAAGCACGCGTTCCTCTGCTTGAAGTTTCAAGTGGCTCTCTTGGGCACGGTCTTCCGGTTGCGGTTGGCTACGCGCTCGGCAAAAAGCGTCTAAAGCAAAAAGGCCATGTCTACTGTATCGTCGGCGATGGTGAGATGAACGAAGGTTCAATGTGGGAAGCCCTGCTCTTTGCGGGGCACCACAAGCTCGACAACCTCACGGTGATTGTCGATGCGAATGGCCACCAGGCAATGGGTCGCATTCATGAAGTGATCGACATGGAGCCATTTGCCGACAAGTTTAAAGCCTTCGGTTTTTCGACACATGATTGCGATGGGCATTCGGTGGCGACGCTGGCGTCGGCGTTTCGTGCACCGACGGAGGGACGACCGCGCGCGATTGTGGCGCGGACGAAAAAAGGTAAAGGCCTGACCTTTATGGAAGACAATAACGAATGGCATTATCGCCGCTTGACGCCGGAGCTCTTGGCGGAAGCGCGCAAACAGTTGGAGGTCGGTCATGCGTGAGCGTCTTTCAAAGATCTTGGTTGATGCCTGCAGCCACGACTCGCGCTATATGGTGCTGAGTGGCGATCATGGCTATGCGCTATTTGATGCGCTTCGAACAAAACTTCCGCAGTCATTTGTGAATGTCGGAGTGATGGAACAGGCAATGGTTGGCATGGCGGCGGGGCTTGCAAAAGCGGGCTTAAGGCCGATCGTCTACGGGCTCTCAGCATTTGTGCCGATTCGCGTTCTTGAGCAGATCAAGATGGACGTCTGCCATATGAGTTACCCGGTGATTTTTCTTGGCGACGGAGCCGGACTTGTCTATTCAACGCTCGGCGCTTCGCACCAGTGCGGCGAGGACGTCGCGGCTCTTCGTGCCGTTCCGGGAATTCAGATCTATACGCCGGCCGATGCGGCAGAGCTTGCCGTTTGCTTCAAAGAGGCGCTGTCTTCAAATAAGCCCTGTTATATACGCATCGGAAAAAGCGATCGCCCGGCCGTCAGTAAGGGTGAACTCGTATCGACGACGCCACAGATTTTGCGTCCATCACCGGCAGGTCGTCCGCTTCTTCTGACGATGGGCTCGATGACGGCTCTCGGCGCTGAGCTTGCCAAAGATCTTGATCTCGGTCACGTGAGCGTTCTGCGCGTGAAGCCCGTTCATCATGAGCTTATCGAGCTTGCGCGCTCAGCAAAGCAACTCCTGGTCATTGAAGAGCATAGCCGCTATGGCGGACTGGCTTCCGCAGTTGCGGATGCTGTACTTGACGCGGGATTTGCGGTACCGCCGATGAAAGTTTTTTCTTTGAAAGATCAATTCGTTCATAGCTGCGGATCCTATCAGCATGCGCTCTCCGAGCATGAGATCAGCGATGAACAGCTGCGCCTCCGTCTTGGCGCCTTTGTCCGTGGAGGACTTTAACTGATGGCAACTCGTGAATCCGTTATCGATGTGACTCGTGCGTACTTTCGTGAACAGCCAAAGCGCGTGATGCGTCCCGGTCAGGACTATCTGCCGGTCACTGGCAAAATCATCGACGAGGACGATCTGGTTCACTTGGTTGAATCGAGTCTCGACATGTGGCTGACGGCCGGCCGTTTTGCGACGGACTTTGAAAAGAAGTTTGCTGAGTTTTTTGGAACGAAATTCGCTCTGCTTGTGAATAGCGGTTCGTCTGCGAACCTTGTGGCCTTTGCGGCGCTCACGTCACCACGTCTTGGTGAGCGTCGGGTTCGCGCGGGCGACGAAGTGATCACGGTAGCGGCTGGCTTTCCGACCACGGTGAATCCAATTATTCAGCACGGATGTATCCCGGTCTTTGTCGACGTCGAGCTTGGTACCTATGAGATCGACGTAACGAAACTGGAAGCTGCTCGTTCGCCGAAGACAAAAGCGGTGATGGTCGCCCACACTCTCGGCAACGCTTTCGATGTGAAAACTGTAAAAGAGTTCTGCGATCGTCACGGGCTTTGGCTTGTTGAGGACTGCTGTGATGCCTTGGGTGCGAGCTTCAATGGGCAGAAGATCGGAACTTTTGGCGATATTGCGACAGTCAGTTTTTACCCGGCTCATCACATCACGATGGGCGAGGGCGGTGCCGTTTGCATGTCGAATCCACAGTTGAAGCTGGCAGCGGAATCGATTCGCGATTGGGGACGCGACTGCTGGTGCCCTCCGGGAAAAGACAACACGTGTAAGAAGCGTTTCGATTGGCAGCTGGGTGATCTTCCGAAAGGTTATGATCACAAATACATCTATAGCCACGTCGGTTATAATTTGAAGGTCAGCGATATGCAGGCCGCGATTGGTGTATCGCAGCTTAAAAAACTTCCTGGCTTTATCGAACGCCGACGCGAGAACTTCACCTATCTTCGCGAAAAGTTGAGCGGTCTTGAGGATCGCCTGATGCTTCCGCGCGCAACGGCAGGCGCAGATCCTTCGTGGTTTGGTTTTGCGATGACGGTCGAGGCGAAGAGCCCGATCTCGCGCAACGAGTTGGTGCGCCGTCTTGAGGATGAAAAAATTGGCACGCGACTCTTGTTTGGCGGTCATCTCCTCAAGCAGCCAGCCTATCGCGAAATCTCTCATCGCGTGGTGGGAGAGCTCACCAATACCGATCGTATTATGAACGACACATTCTGGGTTGGAGTCTGGCCAGGGCTTGAGCGTCCGCACTTGGATTACATCGCCGATCGCTTGCGGGCGGCAGTGAGCAAGTGACTCTCGCGTCGCTTCACGATGAACATGTTCTGATCACCGGCGGCACCGGTTTTTACGGCCTTTCGATTCTCGACGCTCGGTTGGCGTCAGGTGCTGTTCATCCACGCCTCACGATGATGAGTCGAAACCCGGCGTCCTTCCTGGCGAAGCATCCCGAGTTTGCAAGTCTTAAAGGCGTGGAGTTTCTCGCAGGCGACGTGCGTTCCGTGCGGCTACCTCAAGATGTCACCATGGTGATGCATCTGGCGACAACAGCGGCCGATCGCGCGAACCCCGATTCGATCAAAGAGATGACGAGCACGATACT
>JAEUWE010000433.1 GCA_016791465.1 Pseudobdellovibrionaceae bacterium | reverse complement strand
GATTGCCGCGAGGAGAGAGCGTTGTTCGTCCGCGTAGCCGTTGCGGATCCTGTGGCAAACCGATCCCTTTTCGCCACAACATTCCGGTTTTAAGCTGGTTCCTCCTGCGTGGGAAGTGTGCGTCTTGTGGAGCAAGTTACTCCTTTCGGTATCCGGCTGTTGAGCTGTTGATGGCGGCTCTCTTTATGCTCGCATATATCGAGATGGGCTGGTCGTGGACATTTCTTGAGTCTCTCATTTTTATCTTTAGCCTCGTGACAGTCAGCTTTATCGACCTCGATCATATGATCTTGCCTGATACGTTTACGCTTTCGGGAATCGCAATTGGACTTCTAGGAGCGCTTCTCAATCCTGAGCGTGAACTTCTCGATTCTGTCTATGGGGTTTTGCTGGGCGGTGGCTTCCTATGGGCTATTGCGTATTTGTACTTTGTCGTTCGAAAACGTGAAGGCATGGGCGGCGGGGATATTAAGCTTTTGGCCTGGACTGGTGCGGTCCTCGGATGGAAGGCGATTCCTTTTGTTATTCTGGTGGCGAGCCTGCTGGGTTCGGTCGTTGGTATCGGAATGGCGTTGCTTGCGGTCCGCAGTCGCAGCTCGGAGCGTGGCTCAGAAGGCGAGGAGACCACCGAGGATGCCGAAGTGGCGAGTTTTGCGATACCTTTTGGTCCATTTCTCGCGCTGGGAGCGTTGCTGTATCTTCTTCTGGATGGTGCGGAACTCGCACGTCTTTATCTCGAGTGGCATGGACTTGTGTGATACGGGTTTGACATAGGGTTCCATTCTTAGGTCTAATTTGGTCAGGGCTGGACTGCGGTCCTGGGTGGAACAATGCTGTTTGGCGGAAAAAAAATTCTCGCACTGGATATCGGGACAAGCAGCATCAAGCTGGCTGAGCTGGATTCTTCTCGCAAAGGCTGGGTTCTAAAAAAGTTTAGCGTCGTTTCCGTAAACCCAGGCTGGATTCGCGATGGTGAAATTGTCGATCCCACGAGCGTGTCGCAGGCGATTGTCACTCTCGTTCAATCGGCGCGCTCCAAACGAAAAAACGTCGCCTCGGCACTTTTTGGCAATGGCGTTATCGTGAAGCGAATTTCCATGGCGCCAATCGAAGAGAATCTCATTTCGGAGGCTGTGAAGTGGGAAGCCGAGCAGTATATTCCCTTCGATATTAATGAGGCATCGATTGACCACCATGTGCTGCGGGGACATACGCGAAGCGTAGGCGAGAATCTCGACATTCTTCTGATCGGCGCCAAGCAGGAGTATGTTTATCGATTTATTGAGACTATCGAATCTGCGGGTTTAAAGTGTGCGATCATCGATGTCTCGGGATTTGCGCTCGCCAATTGTTTTGAAGCCAATTATGGCCAGCTTGAGGGCGTCACCGCCCTCCTCAATATTGGCGCGGGCATAACCAACCTCGTCATCGTTGAAAAGGGCGACGTCATTTTTAGTCGTGACTCAACGGTGGGCGGGAATACCTATACGAACGAGCTGCACAAGGCGATGGGTGTTTCACTCCAAGAAGCGGAGTCGCTGAAAATCAGCGCGTCGGCAGGGCATGAAGTGCCGGCCGAGGTGAATGCTGTTTTAGCTTCGACGACTGAACAGGTTGTCGATGAGATTCGGACTGCGATTGAGTTTTTCGTGGCCACTGGCGGCGGTGGACGAATCAATAAAATGTATGTGACTGGCGGCAGCATGTTTATCCCGTCTCTGCTTGAGGAGATTTCGAAAGCTGTCGGTGTGCCATTCGAAGTACTGAATCCCTTTCAACAGGTCGGATATGATGCAAAGGCGCTGACTCCTGATTACATTCAGCAAATTCAGTCGATTTGTCCGGTGGCTCTGGGGCTCGCGATGCGAGATATGAAGGAATAATGATAAGAGTTAACCTTCTCCGCAATTTAGGTCTCGCCGCATCCGGTACCAGTATGACCGGAGGAAGCGGCGATATTATTTCTGTCGATGTTCGTCGACAGGCGGCCGTGCGGTTGGTTGTTATCTTATTGTTTCCTCTGCTGTTGCTGATCTGGGAAAAACTGAAAATCAATTCACTTGAGGCGCAAAAGGCGCAGACTCAGCAGCGTGTCGATGCAGTTGAGGGGGAAAAGTCCTCGTTCGGATCGGCTGGCCCGCGAGTTGAAAAGGCGAACAAGCTCAAGCAAAAGATTCAGCGCGAAATTGCGGTGATTCGTGATCTTGCAAAAAACCGTCTGCGCGAAGTGAAGGCGTTAGACCAGTTGCAAAGTGTTTTGCCGGCGGGCGTTTGGCTCAAGAAAGTGACGATGGAGAGCGGGAAGATCAATATGGTGGGGTTGGCTCTAACCAGCGCTTCGGTTACAGAGCTATTGACGGCGCTGAACTCCAACGTCTTTTTCTCTCAAGTCGAGCCCAAGGGTACAAAGTCTCAGCCCCATGAAACACTTGGAAATGTGACTGAGTTCCAAATTCAATTCCGTGTCGGACGACAGGAGGATTAGCCGTGCAGCAGTACATCCTCCAGCTCGGAGAAATGACATGGAGTAAGGTGATCGTTGGTGGGCTCATCGCGCTTGGTGCGTACTGGGGCCTCTATTATGACAACGGTGAGAGACTTGAGACGGAGATTCAGCAATTAACGACTCGGTTGACAGAGTCCGAACGTCAGCTTCGCGAAACAAAAGAGGCGATGGCTGATGCTGAGCGATTCGAAAAGCTGGTTCGCCAGAACGAGATCCAGTTCGAGAAGGTTATGGAGTATCTGCCGCAAGATACGAATTCGAATGAGCTCACGCGGTTGGTGAACCAGGTGTCGCAGCTTTCTGGTGCACGAGTAAAAGCGACCCAGCCGATGAGTGTGGCCGAGCGCAAAGACTTCTATGAAATGACTCGAATCAAGGTCGACTTGCAGGGCAGCTTCTCACAAGTGGTGCTGTTCTTGTCGTCGCTGTCGAAAGTTCAGAAGCTTCTGACTTTCGACAATCTTGAAATCAAGACCCTTGAAGAAGGAGCGGTCATTGGTGAAGGCGAGACACCACCGGTGACGCTTGAAGCGACTATGGTTGGGTATCGATACTTAAAGGATCAAGAGACTGCAGCTGATGCCAATCGGGCGGGAGGTACTGGTGCGCCGAACCCGTAGCCTTCTTCTTTTACTGATCAGTCTGTGGTTTTCAGTACCTGTTTTGGCCCAGGCTCCCGCCGCGCCGAGTGCGCCCGGTACATCTGCGGCTGCGGGCACGACGGACGCCAAGACAGCACCCAAAGAGCTCTAAGTTCTTGCCGAAGAGTTGGTGCTTCAGGGACTGATGGATCCATTCGATTCCGACCCTCGTGGTCGTAAAGATCCATTTATGCAGCCGGTTTTGGATCGCCCAGTTGCTCCGGGTTCGGGGCACGGTCCGCTTTTGCCGTTGCAGCGCTTTGAGATCACGCAGTTGCGATTGATTGGTATTCTGTGGGATGTGAAGCGCCCTCGAGCCATGATTCAAGATCCAGAGAACAAAGTTCACACGGTTGGACCTT
>JAEUWE010000429.1 GCA_016791465.1 Pseudobdellovibrionaceae bacterium | reverse complement strand
GAAACGCTTGAAGCGATGCCGAGTCCATCAGGGCCGATCCAGACGAACGCTCAACTTTGGTATTCACGAGACGACCGTCTGAAGTCACTTTGCCGACGAGCACACTTGTGCCCTGTTTGCGAGCGAGGCGATCGCGCTGCGGGTAAGCCGGCTGGGCATTGCCCGGAAGCACCTTTAACTCCGATGCGTTGCGGACAGGTTCGCCAATCGCGGGTCCAAGACCGGCGTTGTTTTCGCGGCCACCGGCTCCGGCGGAGTTTTCTTCCGTTGAACCAGAACCACCGCGACCGGCAATTGGCGCAGGCGATTCGCTTCGTGCCTGTTGTTGTGCTTCTTGCCGTCCTGCGGAAGCCGATTGCGCCGTGGCTGCTGTTTCGGCCGAGGTTTCACTGTTTGATTCTGGAGTTGGAGCGACCGCCATCGGTTGAACCTGCTCGGCTTTGGCTTCTTCCTGTTCCTGTATCGGTGTTGGGGCAATCGCGACCGGTTGCTCTTGCTCCGCTGCCGCGGCTTGGGCTGGGACTTCTTTCTCGTCACTTGAGTTGTCGTCGGATGGCGGAGTTGCAAGCAACACGGGCGGGGCCTCTTGGCTCTCATCGGTCATGACATCAGCTTGGGCGTTCTCGACCGGTGCCGCTACAGGTTCTTCGACGATTTTTGCTGTTTGAACTGCAGGCTTTGCCGCTTTGGCAACGGGCTTCGCGATTGACGGGGTTACCGCTTTTTGCACAGGTTTTTCTTCAGACACAACGGGTTTTACCGCAACCAGCGGTTCGGTTCGCGGGAGCTCTTTAATGACGACGTCGCTGCTGGAGTCGGTCAGTGTCGCCTGCGGGGCAACGGCCACCTCGACCGTGTCGGTATTGGCCGTTTTATCAGCTTGAGCGACACCAACGGTATTGGCTCCGTCGAGCATCGCAATTCCAGCGCCTTCCGGCTTTTGATTGCCCCCAGCGATTTCCTTGAACTTCTGTGGAGCGAGGATCATTCCAATCAGAAGCGACATATGCGCTAAAACCGAAATGGAAACGCAAGCAAAGGTGCGTGCGCGAATCCGCGATTCGCTGAGCGAACCCGGAACACGTTCTTCTCGAGAGGCTCTTTCGGTAATGGGCATGGCGATCCTCCTTCGGGACGATTCACACCTATTAGCGATTCGCGGGCCGAGGCCGTCGGGGCTTGGGGCCAAGTTGGCAGAATAAGGCGGGTAAAACTCTCTTGGTCGGTGCCGAATTTGGGCGCCGCACACATATGACGCACCGCTTTCTGGACGTCCAAGGTGTGGCGTTTTGCCGAAGGCGCTAGAGCCTCAGCCCGATTCCGTAGAAGAGCGGCGTCGGAATATTCAGTCCGGCGCGCTCAATATTGTAGTCGCGAACGAATACCGAGAACGATCCGACTTCGACTCCGGCTTCAACATATCCGGTCGTCAGAAACTTCTTCTCGCAGGTCTCCTCAAGGCGCCCATTATAGGGATTAAACGCTGTCGCGCACTTTTTGGTGTCGCCGACATAGCCCCCAATTCCAGTAAAAAGCTTCAGCGCTCCGAGCGGTAGGTTGGCGCGTGCGGAGAGATCAGCGCCTGCATAAAAGTCCTTTGAGCCAAAAAACGACAGACCGATCCGAGGTTCAAAATAGGGGTTAACAGAGTAGCCAAGATGGCCTCCGAGATGAAGGTGGCCTTCGGTTGACGCCGCTTCGAGAGATCCAAAGAAGTCGTTTGAGAGTGTCGGGGACGGGGTGGTGGTGCGCGCCGTCGATGAAGTCGTACTGTCGGTCGACGAATGGAGTGCAATCGGACGGATAGGTTCGTAACGGTCGACAGGTGGGGAGTAGGCAACACGTGCCGGCTCGGTTCGTCGATAGACTGTTTCACCGGCAGCATTTTTTGTCTTGGTGTAGCCGGCGCTGCTGTCGGTGGACGAGGTCATCTCGCCGAGCGTGCTGCAGCCGATTGATCCGCAAAGAAGAGCGCAGATGGAAATTCTGATAACGAGTTGTGTATACAAAGTGACGACGTTCATGCACTCACTATGAACTTGTCTCAGCGGTGCCGCCAAGACCGGGCCTCGACTTTTTGAAACATACTGTTCCAAACTAAAAACGATGAGGCCTTCGCTATCCATGCGTAGGCCCCACCGCCGTGAAACTAGTTCGGAGTCTCGCTTTTCTTGAGCAGCTCGCGATTGGCGTTGAGGTAACCTTCTTTGGCGACCTTCGCGGCCCGTGTTCGGTACAGATTCATATCAGTCGGAGCCCACGTATCGAGGCCGTCGACATAGCGATTGTACATGCAGAACGCCGCCGCAATAAGAACGGCGTCGTGAATCTCAAGATCTGTCGCTCCGTTCTTGCGAGCGGCTGCGATGGCCTCCGGAGTGACGGCCTTTCCGCCTCTTTGTACAAGCGCTGCAATTCCCAAAAGGCTTTTCAGTTTTTCAGAAATCGGTGCGTCGTGATAGTTGCGCTTTACCTGCAGCACAAGATCCTCGTTGTTCTCAAGGTGTGCGGCTGCAATGGCGCCATGTGTGGTCTGACAATAGTAGCAGTCGTTGAGCGACGAGACATACGTTGCAATCAGCTCGCGTTCTCCGGCCGAGAGTGAGCCTTCGCCATGAAGGAGAACGTCGACCAATTCGTTGAGAGGCTTTGCGGCCTCCGGTCGGATCGCCATGAGCCCGCGAATTCCGGCGAGCCCTTCAGGAACAGTGATGTGTGGCATAGAAACAGATCCTTTCTTCGGGTTAGTGAGCTGTTTCGCGCAAAACGGTGTTGATCACGTGTTGACCAATGAGCGCTCCAAGACGTTGGCCTTCTTGGTTGGAGAATTCGAAATGAATTCCTCCGTAGATTCGGCTGCGTCCGGCTTCGGCTGTTGCATCAGAAATCTTTGCGTAGTGGCGAGTGACGCCCGGCAATCCGTCCGATGGAATAGTGAAGGCGATGTCGTCTCGACCGAAGAGGTGCGAAAGAACAGTTTGTGCCGCGCCAGAGAAGGTGCTGTGTCCGCTCAGATACTCGGGGAAGTAGGGCGTGAAGATCAGTGGCTCCCATGTGCTGTCGATTCCGGAGTCGCGGATCGCGGTGATTGGGCGCCAGAACCAGTAGGCGTATTTGGCATCCCAGCAGGCAATTGCGGAGTCAGCCATTGCGATATTGAGAACGGCCAACATGTGAGCGGTTTTCACGAGGTCGTATTGGAGAGATTGAGCAACGGTCCGTGCCAGAATATTGAAATGTCCTGGTGGCGTGTTGGTTCCTGAGCCATCTGCCCAGAAGCGCGCGATCTCGGTTTGGTCAGCGGTTCGCACGGTGCTGTTCTTTGCTCCCAAAGTCAGAACATCATTCAGCGCTGTTTGGTATTCGGCACTGTTCAACGCCGGCGGTGCTTGAGGGCGAAACTGACTGCCGCTCGTGAGCGCAAAGGTTGGCACCTGCCCCCAGAGAGGGAGCAGCGGACTTTCAAAAGTTGGAAAGGTGGGAACCCAGCGGCCTGGAGACGGTTCGGCAACATAGCCAATATTGGAGTTCATAAAGGCAGTATCTCCGCCGCGTACATGCAGAACATTTGTCGCAGTCTCTTCTCCGAGCTGAATCGACTCTGCTGCGCGTGGATGATTTTTTAGCCGATCCGCAGTGGCTTTGAATGCGTATTCAAAAGCATACTTTTGAAGCGGGAGCATCTCGGTCAAAACATGTCGAGCGGCCGCCGCAGCTGCAAGTTCTGCGGAGTAGTCCTGGCCAGCGGTGCGAGAGGTTGCGTACGGGCTGTACTTGTTTTCAATCGCGTTGACGGCGTCAAACATCGCGATATGCACCATTGCGAGCGCTCGCGAAGAAAGCGGTGGCGTCAGACGGGCTGTGCGGATTCCGCTCAGAGTGACGTCGTTCCAGCGGTTAATTTCGTTACCGCGAGCTTGCTGTGTCGTCGTGGCGAGCAAGATGATACCGGTCACCATCAAGATGAGAGCTTTCATCGGGTTCTCCTTAAGGAAGTTGTTGAATATAGTTTGGAGAGCGTATGTCGTCTCAGAACATTTTCAAATTAAATAACGGCCGTATAATCTTAAGCATCTTTAATGAAAACCAGATGAGAACCGCGCTCCGGCGGCGCCGGTCTGCGTTAGCATTGAGTTGTCATCACGTGGTCTCCATCGCAGGCTTAAAGATATGACATCGAAGAGCAGATATCTTCTTGGAATGATCGTGCCCCTATTCGTATTTTCTATTGCTTCTGGTGCGCCAGGTGAAAGCAGGACGATGCCAAAGGATTCCTCTTCACCAATGCGACTTCCACTTTGTCTCAATGAACAGTCCGCGATCGATTCCATTTTTGCTGATGTGAAGGCCAACACAAAGACTCCACACAAGTACCGCGCCTACAGACAGGCGTTGGCTGGAGAATCAGATGAGAACTTTCTTGCTCGTTTGATCTATGCGGAAACGAAAGCTGCGAATTGTACCGAACGCGAGGGTGAAATCATGCCGATCGTTGCGGCCGTGATCCGTCGCCGTATTGAGCTGCGAGGTGGCAATATTCAGTCGGTCATCTTTGAGCGGGATCAGTTTGCATCCTCACTCAATAACTACAGTGAGTCTCACTATCGTGATTTTCTGTGCCCAAGCGATTCAAAAGCCTGGAATCAGGCGTTGAATTTGACGACGGCAAGCGGAGCCAAGGCTGAAGTCGCTGTTCTTCCGAAGGACGCCGTACACTACTACTTTTACAAACACAGTTCGCGGTTCACACCGCCTGCTTGGGCACAGGATTCGAACTCAAAAAATGAGGTTTCGACCAGTAAAGATGGACACCTCAAGGACTGTATTCGCGTGTTCCGCAACGCGAACTGGCGCTAAAGGTACATTGTACCTTTTGGCGACCCGCCGCTTCAAACAGCGGTGCCGGCGGCGACGGCGGCAGAGAGTGCCTGATGTTCATCGCATCCGATGAGTGCTTGCGCGGTTGACCACTCGGGCACGGGCTCTTTGAGTGCGTCTCGCTTGAGTTGCAGAACTAAATTTTGATTGTCGAGAATCGTTTGAAGCGGGATCTGTTTGTCGCGGACGGCCTTCTCGATTGCATCCAGTGCAGTCGGTGGCGAATCGGGTTCATTGCAATAAAGCAGAATGTTGGCGCCGGCTTGAATGGCGCGAACGGCGATTGCGGCCTTGGTGTGGTGCTTGGTCAGGGCCTTCATGTCGAGGTCATCGGTAATCGCAAGACCGCGGTAACGAAGCTGTGTTCGGAGAATGTCTTTCAAGAAGATTTCAGAAAGCGTCGCTGGCCATTCGGGATCGATGTTTGGGAACTTGATGTGTGCGCTCATTACGATGTCGAGGCGAGCGCGGAAGACTCGCTTGAAGGGTTCCCACTCCCGAGCGTCGAGTTCTTCGCGAGTGCGATTTTCAACCGGCAGTTCCTCATGACTATCGATCAACGTATTGCCGTGGCCAGGAAAGTGCTTCGCAACGGGGATGATGCCGGCTTTGATGTAGCCGCGCACCAGCGCCGAACCAAGCTTTGCAACGGTCTCAGCATCGGTGCCGACGGCGCGATCACCGATCACTGTGTTTGCGGGATTTGTAAAAATATCGATGGAAGGAGCGAAGTTCATATTCACGCCGACGCCGCGCAGCTCTGCCCCGATAGCCTGCGCCACTTTGAAGGCGACGGTGGGAGAGTCTATTTTACCAAGCGCCGCCATGGGGGGCCACTCGGTAAAGGGCTTGCGAAAACGCGCAACGCGCCCGCCCTCTTGATCGACGGAAATAAAGAAGGGTTGCTTGTCGGGAGTGCGCTTCGAAAGAGATTGAAGCTCATCACAGAGCTCCCGAAGTTGCTCGGGGCTTTCGAAGTTTCTTTTAAAGAGAATGACTCCGCCGATGCTCTCGCGAACAAGAAACTCGGACTCCTCGGCAGTGAGTGAGGTTCCGGAAATTCCAACGATGAGTGAGGGGCCAATTTTTTCGCGCATTATTTCTCCATAGCTTTCGAGCCGACTCTACCCGCGGGGGTTAAGCCAATCTCGAAGCGAATCACCGACAAGATTAAATCCAAGAACAAGCAGCAGAATGGCGATGCCCGGAAACAGCGAAACATGTGGTGCTTCGACGAGAATTCTTCGTCCCGAGTTCAGGAGCGCTCCCCATGTTGGAACGGTCGGCGGTGCGCCGAGACCGAGAAAGCTGAGTCCCGACTCAGTGATGATTGTGCCGGACATGCCGAATGTCATCTGTACGACAAGAAGACCAAGTAGGTTTGGCCAAATATGGCGAACGATGAGGCGAAGAGGTGTTGCGCCAATCGCCAATGCGCCAATGACGTACTCGCGTTGCCGAAGGTGCAAGACTTCGCCACGCACAAGGCGGGCATATCCCGTCCATCCCGTGATGCACATGGCGAAGATCAGATTGCCAACGGATGGTCCAAGCACCGCGACCAAGGAGAGAGCCAGCAGGAAACCTGGAAAGGCATAGAACATATCGAGAAAGCGCATGATGAGCTGGTCGATCCAACCGCCGAGAAATCCGGCGATGCTGCCAACGACAAGACCGATCAGTGCGCTGATAAAGACGACGGTGAAGGCGACGCGAAGACTGATCTGCGCTCCATGAGCCACCTGCGAAAATACATCGGCACCATTCTGATCGAGACCAAACAGGTGTTCGGCGCTGGGGCCCGCGTAGCGACTGGCGAGATCCATTGCGGTCGGATTTTGGAGCGAGAACACGTCGGCGCCGACAGCGAGGAGGATCATGGATCCGACAAGAGCTCCACCGATAAGCAGCTTTGGCTTCATCCGAGCCTCACTTTCGGATTGGCGGCCGCGTACGCAAGATCGGTGATGAGGTTCACGGCGACATAGGTGAACGCGATGAACAGCACGCAGCCCTGAACCAGCGGATAGTTTCGACTTTGAATGGCTTGAAATAGAAGGGTTCCGATGCCAGGCCAGTCGAACACAGTTTCAACAATAACCGTCCCGGTCAGCAGCGCGCCAAATTGCAGGCCGATGATGGTGATAATCGGCATCATCGCATTGGCGAGTGCGTGTTTGAACCAGAGGCGTGCCGGGCTTGAGCCTTTCGCACGCGCGACATTGATGTAGTCTTCTTTGACGACTTCGATCATTGAAGCTCGTGTGACTTGCGCGAGAATGGCGGAAAGTCCAAAGGCGAGAGTGAGCGCCGGGAGAACCACGTGTTCAAAACCACCGCGTTCGCTGACGGGTAGCCAATCGAGTTTAATTGCGAAAAATAAAATGAGCATGGGACCAAGCCAAAATCCCGGCGTCGACATGCCGATCAGGCCGTAGGCTAGGGAAAGTCGCTCAAAGATTCCGTGCCGATAGACAGCGGCGAGAACGCCGAGCGGAATTCCGATAAGCAGTGCGATGGCCATTGCAACGAGAGTGAGTTCGAAAGTTGCCGGCACACGAGCGGCGATGTCGTCGATGACCGGTCGTTTCGAAACAAGCGAGCGACCGAGATCCAGATGAAAGAGGCCGGTGTAAAAACTGGCGAGCTGTTCTCCGAACGGTCGATCCAGGCCCAGATCATGTCGAAGGGCGGCCTTGTCGGCGACCGTGGCTTGATCGCCGAGCATCACGTCAACAGGGTCTCCGGGAACGAAATGCAAAAGACTAAAGCTCAGGAGAGAAACTCCAAATAGAACGGGTAGCGCAAGCAAGAGACGTCGTAAAACGTACGTCAGCATCGATCTACGGCCCCTTGCCTTGTGGCTGAGCGGGCGGAGCAACCACTGGTGCGGTTGGCGCGACGACTGCGGGTTTTGAAACCCCGGGAGCCGTTGGCGGAGCCACCGCTGGAGAGTTGGCGGGTACAGCTGGAGTGACCGCGTTGACCACGGGAGCCGTTGGCGCGGTGACCGCCGGTGTGGCGATTCCGCCCGGTTTTGCTACTGGTTTTGGTGGCTGCAGACCGCGACGAACGATCTCATTTTCGCGACCAGTTGGCATCGAACCAAAGAGTGTGGCGAGGTTCGCCGAGTTTACGCCAAATCCGGCGACGGCTTCTTCCATCGTGCTGACCAAAATAGTCTGCGTTCCGATTGCTGGCGACGTTGTTCCGAGAACTTCACCTTTGTGAGTGACGAGGCTGATGAACTTGCTGCCGTTGATGTTGTTGAGAATGCGAAATGCCGGGATACCGGAGACCGCTTCTTCTTCGGCGATAAAGGCTTCGCCCTTGCTGATCGTCGCCGACTCTTCAAGAATACCTTGGTACTCGTACTTCACGCCCTTCTTGAGGCCTTCTTTGCCTTGAAGCATGACGTATCCAAGAAAAGCCGAAAGAAATGTGCCTTTGGGCATCGTGTTTGAGACGGTCTTCTTGGTTTTTCCTTCGGTCACAATCGCCGTCATTTTGTCGCCCTTGAATGAAGCATCGACGGTCATCGGGGCATTGTTGACGAGTCCGGTGTATTGATAGGCAATCGGCTTGAAGCTAGCGTCGGCGCGGGCCACGAGACTTTCTTGCAAGCCGCCAGCGTTGGCGCCGGTCTTGAGGAAGTGAGTCTCTTTGAATTCCTTTTTCTTTTCATCGAACTCGTAGCGTTGAACGATATAGCCAACGTGTTCGCCCGAGACCAGGACCTTTGACCAGCCCTCGAAGAGAATCGCGGCCTGCGCGGTGTTTGTGAGGCAAGTCGCGGCCACCAAACTGACCGCGAGAGCGATGAAGAGCTGTCTCAAAATGATACGGTTTTTCATATTCAACAGGGTAACAACGCGATGGCGACGAGACAACTGCGAGCCCACAACGCCGACTAGACCTGGACGTCTCAGAAGAATGCAGGATGCCGTCTCTTTCTGCGATACTGATGCGGTGAACGATCGCGAGTATTTTGATATTTCAGGCTGGCTGCGAGAGACGAGTCGTGACGTGATGCGTGGCCTTCGCCATGTGATCGGCAATGAACTTGGCCAGATGTCGATTTTTCTGGCCCTGGTGTTTCAGGTCCTCTTTGTTTTTTTCGCGATGGTGATCAACATCGGCCTCCTCGTTCACGATAAAATCAATCTTCAGAATGCCGTTGATCTTGGCGCCTACTACGCGGCACAACGCCAAGCCGAGATCCTCAACGAGATCGCGCATCTCAACTATGAAATTCGGCAAGAGTACAAGCTGCTCGCGTTTCGGTATAACGTGATTGGAACGCTCGGGCGCGATGATCAAGACAAATATCGACCTCCTGCGCGGCGGGCCGTTGGCTCAGGAATTCCGGCTGAGACGTATCGGCAGTATCCAGCCGGAGGGATAGAGGAAGTACCAGTAACCTGCCTCGCCCATCCTATCTGGTATGAATTCGCTGCTCTTTCTGGTGGACGAGCTGCCAATGAAAACTATTGTTGGCATCAGTATGGTTTTCGTTCGGGCTCTATTGCCGTAGGTCCTACGATGGGTCCACCGGCAACGGCGGCGCTCAACGCTGCGATTGCCGCAATGGCACGCGCCTCTCAGCAAGAGTTTATTAAGTCATGCGAGGATGCCTCTCCGCTCAGCTGGGCTTATGCAGTTAATATACTGTCGCTCTATAAATTTTCGATCGCACAGAAGAAACAGAAAATTTGGTCGCTTCGTGCTCGTCTTGTCAGCGAGAACATGCTTGATCGCGAGCAGCAACCAGTGAAAGTCGGCGTTGAAAAAACGATTAAGAAGAATCTGACAGAAGAGAACCTACAGAGCTTCGCCGGGATGGAAGTAATCAATGGGCTTACGCGTGGCGGATGTGATGGTGGGGCGATGCCAGGTGAAAATACTCTCCCGGAAGTTCGAACCGCTCCTGGCTTGTACTACGCACTTCTCGCTTCAGCCGGAAAAAGTTGCACTTTTAACTACTCATTTCAAATTGATACTTCTGGAATTCGCGGAGATCTTAACGCCTGGGATCCTACAGGTTTGCTTCGATCTATTTCGCGAGGAGAGCCACAGCCGTCAGACCCAACACACTCAAGTCTTGGGTTCGAGAAAAACCCGTGGTGCATGTCGTGGGTTGGAGTGAGAGCTCAGACCAAACCGCGAAAACCGTTTGCACCGTTTGGCAATGCGATCACGCTCGAGGCGCGTTCCTTTGCGCAACCCTTTGGCGGCAGAGTCGGTCCCTGGTACGGAAAAACCTGGGTGCGCTCGCAATTCATGTCAGAGTCGCCTCCTCCTCCTACCTATGGTGGGCATACGCAGTTTATTCCACCGGCACCTGGGCAGGGCAGTAGAACCGATCCTCTCACATCGCCACGAGTGACACCGGGAATGGCAAACTATACTTATAGTCCCTATACGGTGCCGAACTACTCCCGCTTTCCCGGTGATCAGTGGGGTATGCGTTCGCAGCGTGCGCAAGCGATGGGGCGGTACCTCATTTCGACAATGCCGACGGGTGCCGCCGTTAATCCTGTTTCTGACCCACGTTTAAAGCTCAATTGGTTTCTCGGCTGGTCCGATCTTGATTCGCACGGCGACTCGCTCGCGTGGGATGCCGTCGCCTACAATGGCGGAGGCTCGCCGCCGCCGGGACTTCTGGCCTACAGACAGCTTGAGATGGCAGCGGTTGCTCCAGATCTTTTCGACATCACGTACTACAGTGTCGATCCGCGGGGTGCACAGAACTACTATCAACTTCAAGAGGCCAATCCCGCGCGCTACACGGCGATTCCTCCAGTTCGTCCCGGAGTTCCGATCGGCGATCTTGGGACGCGCTTCAACTATCCGCAGTCAAAATCGATTTCTGTCGAAGATCAGATTGGCATTGCCAACGCCAATCCAGATCAAGCGCTCTGGCAGTCGAATTTTTGGAATGTTCGCGATTGGCGACACCTTCTCACGGGCTGGGCTCCGCATCGGGCTTCCAATTTCAACTTCCCGGTCGATCGATTTGGGAATTGCCCCGACTCGGCGTCGGCACTTCCGAACGTGATGATTCCCGGCTACTGCGTCGCCGGCGGTCGGGTCGGTTATTCGGTCCGAATCATTTCTCGCGCGCACTTGCTTGGGCAGTGGTCGATCGGCGGTGATGGACAGCCTGCGCAGAGCATTCTCAATCCGCCCCCTGGTGATACGGATTTTTAAACCTGAAGAGGTCGTTCAGGGGCATCTCCATGTAAAAAGGTCGTATGTTAGCGGTGCGTCCTCGACTATAGCGGTACGCGGACTGTTCGAGCGCATGGCGCTCTTTTTGATAT
>JAEUWE010000425.1 GCA_016791465.1 Pseudobdellovibrionaceae bacterium | reverse complement strand
TTCCTGGCGTACTACTTATTCTCTGGATTTGGCGCCGGAGTGCTTTACGTCGCTGTCATGGCGTTGCATGGCTGGATCACCGGCACTTTTACAGGCTGGACAACGCCGGTAGTCGGCGCATCTGGCGCGATTTTCGGTCTGATGCTCGCCTATGGGATGCTTTTTGGGGAACGCATCGTTTATTTCATGATGGTGTTCCCGATGCGCGCGAAGGTGTTCGTGGCGATTCTGGGCGGTGTTGAGATCGCGACGCTTCTCAATAGCGGTCTTGGCAATAGCCAGGAGGCCAATCTGGCGCATTTGGGTGGCCTGGCTTCGGGTTTTATCTTTCTTAAGGGCTACACATGGTGGCAACAGCGTCGTTGGCGCAAGCAGTCGAAGGTGCGTGGACGGGGTTTGAAGCTCGTGGTAAACAATGAGGCTGATGGTAAAAATGAGCCGCCAGATGGTTCTGGCGGTGGGCCTGGTGGCGGATCCAGCGGTGGGTCTGGACCGAAATATTGGAATTAGCCAGGTTCTGGCCGAGACGAGAGGGTTGTATGAAGTCAGGTGCAGTTGGATCGATGAAGTCGCTCGCAGGTGAAATCGAAAAACTCAAATTTGATAAACGCCTCACTGAGCTCGAGATCAAACGCAAACGTATGACCAAAGAAGAGTTTAAAAAATACGTCGATGCTCTTCCTGATCTTGCAGACAATGTCGCAAAAATGGATCTCGACGAAAAACTGAATTGATCTCGTTGTTCAATCAAATCGTCATTTTCTGTGATGGCGCATGCTCCGGTAATCCAGGTCCTGGGGGCTGGGGCGGCGTCGTCGCATGGCCAGATGGTCACATTCAAGAGCTCGGCGGCGGTTCGCGCTCAACCACCAACAATCAAATGGAGTTAGTCGGGGCGATTGAGTCGCTTCGTTTGGCTTTTTCGCGCGCAGAGAATGGACAAGAGGTCCTACTTTGCACGGATTCGACTTACGTCATTCGTGGTATCACGCAGTGGATCTGGGGTTGGCAGAAGCGCGGATGGACAACGGCCGAAGGTAAAGACGTTCTCAATAAAGATTTATGGATCGAGCTTCAAAGTGAGGTTCGTGGGCGCAAGATTCAGTGGCGCTACGTGCGCGGCCATATCGGAGTGCCGGGCAACGAGCGGGTTGATGCGATAGCCGTCGAATACTCGAAGGGGAGAAGACCGGCGCTCTATGAAGGTCCGCTGCTTCAGTACGGTGTTCCGATCCACGATTTGCCGCCCGAGGAAGCGCTTCCGGAGATGAAGCCGAAGCCAGAAAAGCGCGCGGTTTATTCCTACTTGAGTCTTTTGGGCTCGGTGCCGATGCGCCACAAGACGTGGCCCGAATGCGAGCGTCGCGTGAAGGGGCAGCCTGGGGCGAAGTTTAAGAAGGCGCACTCAGCAGAGGAAGAGACTGAGATTCTGCGCAGCTGGGGCGTTGATCCAGGCGCTTTGAAATAGCGTATGAAAACCGTCCGAAGTCGGCCAGCCTGCCGCCCGCTGGAAGCGGCAATGTGTTGGTTTGGGATTGAAAGACTAGCGGCTCGCCGCAGTTTTTGTTTCGATCGCCAAAGCGGCACGTGCTGGAGCGCTGTCGTCAGCCTTCCAGGTTTCCGAAATGATTTTCCATTCACCACCACGATTGACGAGGTGAAGGGTCTTTTCTCCGATGTCAGACATTTTGTCTGAAGAGTAATTTTGCAGGAAGCGAACAATAGCGCGACCGCGCTGTTCAAGTGCCAGCGGTTGCGAGAGACGCACACTGATCGTGCTGTACTGTTTGTTGAGGCGCGATTTGTATTGCGACCACTCAGCTTTATCCATGCCCATGGCTTTGAACTTCTCGTCGTAGAAAGCCATATAGGCTTCGTGCGATTTCGACTCCCAAGTCTTGCGCCAGCTTTCGAGCCATGCTTCAAGCTTCGCTTGCGCGGCCTCGGCCTCGGCCACAGGGCGAGTCTCAATTTTTTCAGAGATAACGATCGGTGTTTTATTCAAGCGGATATACGGATCGAGTGTTTTGATGATGTCGTTTCGAACGACGACGCATCCACGGCTACCGCGGGTGAGAGGCACTTCGTCGGGTACCGAGTGCAGCCAAATTCCTTTACCGGTTTTACCGTCAATTTCGTCAAAGTGATTGGGGTAGTCGGTGACATAGGCGCGACTGCCGTAGAGTTTGAAATCAAGGCCTGGGCCTTCAAGGCGATCGAGGAGAAAGTAGATTCCCTCGGGCGTCTTATGATCACCTTCGGAGAGCTTATCGCCCGTGTTTTTTCCGAGGTCAGCGGGATAGGACGCGATGCGATTGAAGTGGCGATGGCCGCTGCTATCGCTCTCGCTTTTCCAAATTTCCAAAGTGCGGGCTGATTTGTCGACGACGAAAACAAATGGCCCATAGTATTCGCCGCTCGTCGGAACTGAAACGAGATGGGCGGGCAGGGGGCCCGAGGGGGCGACTGTGTCGGCGGCCACGGCTTGATGCGAAGTGATGAGCGGTGCGGCTGTCAGCAATGTGGATAAAAATAGGTAAATTAGATGTCTCATCCTGAAACGACACTCCTCATTGAACACTCCTCTCATCATGGTGTGGACGCGCCCTGGTTGTAAACCGCAAAAACCGTTAAAGACTGGACTTCAGTCGCCGGACCTTCGGTCCGAAACGAAGGTATGGCTGAAGAAAAAGCGGCAGGTAAAGCAGAAGGTGAAGGCGGCGGTAAGAAGTTTGACCCCTCAAAGATCCTCTTTGGGCTCTTTGTGGCGCTGGACTTTGCGGCGCTAGGTGCAGGAGCGTTTATGACGTACCAGGCGACGCTCGGCTGGGTACGGCCCTCGGTTCGTGAGCCGGCGGCCATCGAAGCGCTCAAAAAGGACCGAGAAACTGAAGGCGTGCGAGACTCTGTTCTCTACACCATGCCATCTTTTACGGTGAATCTTGGCGGGCAGCCGAAGAGGATGATTCGAGTCGAGTTGACTCTGGAGATGCTTGATAAGGACGGCTTTGAAGAGATTGTGACCAATAGTCCAGCGGCCCGAGATTCGATCGTGCGCATCTTGAATGACAAGACCTACGACGATGTTGAGACCATTCAGGGGAAGCTGTTCTTGAAGGACCAAATCGCCGTCACGCTGAATAAGTCACTCAAGGACGGTGTCGTGAAGGACGTTTACTTCAATGAATTTCTGATCCAGTGAGTGTTTGACCGGAGCCGCCAACGTTTTCACAATAGAGACGATGGCACAAATCAACCGCTCCCTCGTATTGTCGTTCTGTCTTGTCCCTCTTATTGCGTCGATTTTGTTTTCGACCGAGCGAGCCTTCGCTCGTAAGCCGCTTCCTCCTGGTGCGCCGGACGACGCGATTTCGGTTTCGGGACTTGGTATTCAATTTCCGGTTGAGAAGGAAATTCTAGAGAACGGTTTAACTGTTCTCTATATGCCTGATCACAGCGCGCCACTGGTGAGTTATCACACCTGGTTCAAGGTTGGCTCAAAAGATGAGAAGAAAGGCGTTACGGGGATCGCCCATCTTTTTGAACACATGATGTTCAAGGGGTCGAAGAAATACTCGGGCGATCAATTTGATCTTCTCTTGCAATCGAATGGCGCGACCAACAATGCGTTCACGACGCAAGATTATACTGGTTACTACATCAATGCTCCCGCATCGAAGCTTGAGCTTTTGATGGATATCGAGAGTGACCGCATGGCGACGCTCAAGATCGATAAAGGCGCGCTTGATTCTGAGCGCGAAGTTGTCAAAGAAGAAAAACGCTATCGCGTCGATGACAATCCGATGGGCCTTTTGTGGCAGGGCATTTTCTCGACAGTGTTCAAGCAGCACCCGTATGCGTCGCCGGTGATCGGGACGATGGAGGATCTCAACAATGTGACACCAGAGATCGCCCAGTCGTTTCATCGTGTGTACTACAGTCCGAGCAATGCGGTCGTCGTGCTCGCTGGAGATTTTGATCTCGGACAGGCGAAGCAGCTGGTGAAGAAGTACTACGGGCCAATTCCAAAGCAGGAAGTGGTGCGAGTCACGCATCCCAAAGAGCCCAAGCAGACTTCGCCGCGTTCGACGTTCATAAAAAAAGATGTGCAAGCATGGACCATGGCCATTAGCTATCCGGTTCCAGAGGCTGGAACGCCCGAGTCATATGCTCTCGATCTTTTGGCGGCGGTGCTTGGACGTGGGCAATCGAGTCGACTGAACAAGCGAATCGTCTACAAGGATCAAGCGGCGACATCAGTTGGAGTGAGCAATAATTCGCTTCAAGATGCGGGTCTCTTTCAGATTTTCGTGACGCTGAAGCCGGCTGAAACTCCTCGCAAAGCTCAGGCTCAATTCCTGTCGGCACAGCGGGCGGTCTATGGTGAGATGTGGCGTCCTCGCCATTTGAAGATTTCAGAGCAAGAGCTTGAGCGGGCGCGCAATCAGATTCTCGCGAGTCAAATTGAAGGCCTAAAAACTGTTCATGGGAAGGCGGAGGCGATTGCGTCGGCAGAGATCATGTTTGGCGACTACCGTCGCGTTTTTACTGATCTTGATCGCTATATGAAAGTGACACCGAAAGAGATTCAGCAGGCTGCGGCTCAGTACTTGTCTCCTGAGCGAAGCAATCTTGTCGTTGTTCGACCAAAGGGAGATTAAGCCATGCGCAACCAAGCCTCACTCACTCTTGCTGCAATGACGATACTCACGGCTTTGTCGGGCTGTACTTCGAAACCAGTGGCCTCTGGAGGTTCTGCGGCATCTGTTGCAAGTGCGCCTTCGGGCTCAGGTGTCACAGCGCTTAGGCCTTATCGCGAGACCACGCTCCCCAATGGACTTAAGATTTTGTTCCTCGAAGATCAGACGCTTCCTTCGATTGCGTTGAGCCTTTTAGTGAAAACCGGTTCTGCACAGGATCCCGAAGGGCAGTCGGGGCTTTCGAATCTCGTCACTGAACTTCTTGATCAAGGGAATAAGAAGCGGGATGCGATGGGTATTGCCGATGACTTGGCCCGCCTGGGTGCTCAGTTTGATGCCTCGGCCAACTACGACTATTCGACACTGAGTCTGACTGGGCTTTCGTTTTCAGCAAACGAAGTTTTGGTTCAGTTCTACGATCTTGCAACGGGACCTACTTTTCCGAATGAAGAGATTGAACGTGTAAAAAAACAGGTGATCGCTCGTCTTGAGCGCGGGCTTGATAACCCAAGCTATGTCGCCGATCTTGCGACCCTTCGCGCAGTTTATCCAGCGCACCCCTACGGGCGCACGCTGTTAGGTGCGAAAAAAGACGTTTCAAGCCTCAGTAAGAAAAGCGTGATCCAGCACTATCTTCGTTACTATCGTCCCAACAATTCGATCTTGTCGGTGGTTGGAAAGTTCGATGAGGCTTATGCGCGTAAAGTAGAAGCGACTTTTGCCAATTGGGCTCGTCGCGATATTCCAAGTTCCGACATTCCAGTTCCAGTCGAGACAGCTGGCGTTCGTCTTCGCGTTGTCGACAAACCAGGTCTCACTCAGGCACAGATTCGCTTTGCCGGTCTTGGT
>JAEUWE010000385.1 GCA_016791465.1 Pseudobdellovibrionaceae bacterium | reverse complement strand
TCTGATATTGATGATTTGCGTCCCCGTCGAGCGGCGTTGTTGCTGGCCAGCCGTGGCTACTCGCGGGTTTATTATTTCTATGAAGGAATGGCGTATTTCCAAAACATGATCGCCTTTCCACCGACGGTGTCCAAGCAGGTCACGGTCGTTGATTTGGCTCAGTTCAATCGACTGCTCGTTGACCCTGCGATTAAGGCCGAGACTGTGGATATACGCAGTCGGGCTGATTTTGCGGCCGGGCACATCCCTGGCGCGTGGTCGTCAGTGTACAAAGAGGCCGACGGGCTTCAGTTTCGGCGCCGCGGCTTAAGCGGCGAAATCTTGGCAAAGGTGGGCGACCAGTTTGTTGTTCCAAATGCAATTCCGAAGAGTGCGCATATTGTTGTGATTGGTCGAGATCGCCGTGATTTTGCTGGATACAAGGCTGCGCTGGTCTTGAAGGCCAATGGGTTTTCCAATGTCTACTGGTGCCGCGATGGTATGCTGGCGTGGATTAGTCTGAGCGGGGAATTCTGGGGTCGCTTTCCGGTTGGAAAGAGCCCGGAGTTAGCGCAGAAGGCGGATGCTGTTCTCAAAACCGAGAAATTGGCTTTGAATCCGCCGGCAGGCCCGTCTCCAGTGGACACACCTAAAAAATAGATTTGAGCGAAAAGAGGAAAGCGGTGGCGGATGTCGACTGGGGATCGATTCAAAGAGTGAACACAGAGCGCATGCAGCTCTTCCAGCAGTTGCATCTGTACGGCGATGTAATTCCACTGGACCACGTTATCAATTTGGACTTGCTTGATATCGAGTTGAAGTCTTTTGAGAAGTCATGGGTTCCATACAATGCCGTCGGCAAAAAGAAGTCGAACCCGCGAGAAGGTCTTTCGGTTACATCACTTGACGGCGGCATGTCGGGAGTTCCAGATCTGTTTTCGCTGTATGAGTGGTCGAAAGAAACTGGCCGAAAGGTTTCGGAATGTGACTTTAACGTACCGACCGAGGCCTATCGGAAGTGCACAGCAATTCATCGGCTTTGCGAACCTTTTATGCCGAATGTCGGTCGATGTCGCTTTGTTCGATTTCAACCGGGCGGTCACTTCCCTCCACATCGCGATGGTTCGGTGAGCTATCAAATTCCTGACTATTTTCGCATTCTCGTCCCATTGAATCGGACGGGTGATGATCGCTTTCACTTTGTTCTCGACGGCCGACTTGTCAGCTATGAGCCGGGCCGACCGTACTTGTTCAACGCGCTGAAGACACATTCAGTTGTCAGCTTTGAAGAAGGAGCGGTGACGTTGGCGTTGAGTGTGGCGTTGACGCAGGAAAATGTCGCGAAAGCGATCTCCTTTTTCAAGATCTACTAGCGTAGCGTCGTTTCGGCCTCTGGCCTGCACTGCCTTTCGCGCAGGGGCTCTACTCGAGAAAGCGACGAATGGTCGGGGCCAATTGGGCGAGTTGGCTAAGGCCGTCGAGATGGCCGCCATCGGTTTCCAGCCACTCGAGCTCGACATTGAGACCAAGCGCCTTCATCTCGGCGACGCCACGCTCGGCAAACTCAGGAAAAATAAGTGAGTCGCTTCGGCACGGAATCCACAAGATTTTCGCCGAGATATTCTTAGCATTTTCACGAACGCTGAAATTTCGAACGGCGTCGGCCAGGCGGAGAAAAGAGTCTGCATCGGCGATGGCGGCTCGTGTGCGCGCCACTTCTCGGAGAGCCTCGGTAATGGCGAAGGGACGGCGCTTGAACATATTGTGAGCCCAATTGGGCGATAGCGCGTTGATGGTGACGAGTTCAAGCGATGCGACGAGACCCTCGTCGCGATTCAATCGAAGAGGCATGACCCATTGATCCAAGAGTGAAATGAGATACGGCTCAATCGCAAGACCGCCACCGATGGCGCCAAACACGCGTTTGACTCGATCCCCAAAGAGGGCGGCCCACTCCAATGCCTGCATGGAGCCCATTGAAGGTCCGCAGACGGCGTGAAGTTTTTCGATTCCGAGGGATCGACAGAGAGAATAGTGAGCTCGCACAGTATCGGTGAGGCGAACCGTGGGAAAAGAGGAGCCGTAAGCGGTGCCGGTTTTCGGATTGATTGATTTTGGCCCGGTGGTCACGACCTGAGGGTTGCCAGTATTGAGGTTGGCGATACAGTCGGCGGCGATGACGAAAAAGCGATCGGTGTCGATAGCTTTGCCGGAGCCGATGATGGTGTCCCAATAACCAGGCTCAACATCGGACTCGGCATATCGACCGGCGGCGTGGCTTGTGCCAGAGAAGTAGTGCGCGATGAAAACCGCGTTATCTTTCTTTTCGTTTAGCGTTCCGTAGCACTCATATCCGATATTGATGTCGGTTAAGGTCTCACCACTTTCGAGCTCGAGGTGTGGTAGAGTAAAGACTCTCTTCTGGACAATTGTGTTTGACGAAAACGGCTCCATTTTGTGTGACATAGGGAATCTTGTTAAGACGTGACGTCCTCGTTGTCACCCTGGAGTTCATATGAGCATGCGACATATTTTGATCACTGGTTCAACAAGTGGAATCGGCTGGGGTTTGGCCCGAGGTTTTGCCAAACAAGGCTATTCGGTCACTCTCAACGGCATTGCCGATGCGCCGACGGTTGAGAAACTACAGAGTGAATTGCGCTCCGAATTCAAAGTGAAAACATCGTATTCGTCGGCCGATATGCGCCGACCGTCAGAGATTCGCGACATGGTCGTGAAAGCCGAGGCCGAGCTTGGTCCCATCGATGTGTTGATCAACAATGCCGGTATTCAGCATGTGGCGCCGGTCGATGAATTCCCTGAGGAAAAGTGGGATGCCATTTTGGCGATCAATCTTTCGAGCTGCTTTCACACCATTCACGCAGTGCTCCCATCGATGAAGCGTCGAGGCACTGGCCGCATTATCAATATTGCGTCAGTGCATGGGCTTGTCGCATCGCCGTTCAAATCGGCCTATGTCGCGGCGAAACACGGAGTGCTGGGGTTGACGAAGTCGGTGGCACTTGAACTTGCCGAGACGGCGATCACCTGCAATGCCATTTGCCCGGGCTATGTTCGCACGCCTTTGGTCGAAGGTCAGATCGATCAGCAGGCGGCTGCTCATGGCACAACTCGAGACAAGGTGATCCGCGATGTGATCTTGGCCGCGCAGCCCAAAAAAGAGTTTATCGAAGTGGAACATTTGGCTGAGCTCGCCTTGTTTTTAGCCAGTCCTTCGGCAAAAGCGATGACGGGTTCTATCCTGACAATGGATGGGGGCTGGACGGCCCGTTAACTGAATCTATGCGGGACTGGACCTCAAGCGATGCCAGCGCGATGTCGATACTCCCTTGAGGGGGAACGCGATGGCGGCACCGAGTGGACCGAAGATCTATAAACGGGGAGACGTTATTTATCGCGAAGGCGAAAAGGCGGGCACTCTCTTTTTGATACAGTCCGGTCAGGTTTCGCTTCAGCTGATTCGCGCTAAGCCCATCGAGCTTTTTGTACTCGGTGCCAATCAGGTGATTGGCGATCACGTTCTGTCGGGTCAGGCGACACATCCGCACTCGGCGGTCGCAACGGCAGAGACAAAAATCCTAGAGTTGCCTATTGAGGCGGTGAAAGCGCAGATCGATGCGGGGTCGCAGGTCATCAAAATGTTGACCAAGTCATTTGCGGATCGAACGAAGCTTCTTCACAACGAGCTCAAGTCGATTCGGATGGAGCGCGATAGTCAGGCATGTCCTGCCGATCAGACGGCGAAGATCTTTGGTACAGTTTTCCATGTTGCGAATCATAAAGGCGTTAAGGAAAAAGACGGCTCGGTTCGCGTGTCGTGGCTCCTGATGAAACAGTATGCGCAGCGTGTTTTTATGGAATCTCCAAAACGAATGGAATCTGCCGTTTCCATTTTCGTTAAACTGGGACTTGCCAAGTTTGAGATGCAGAAAAATGAAGAGGATCCCGACGCTCCGGACGAAATCGGCTCCGTGGTTTTTAAAGATCTTTCTTTTGTCGAATGGGTTTTTGAGCACTGGCAGTACTACTACTTTAAAGGCGGTAAGGCGGATTTCCTAAAGACCGACGAGAAAGTGATGCAGGTCGTTGGCGCTTTGGTGGATTATGCTGCGGGCCTTGAGCCGGACCGGAACGGTTTTGTTCGGCTGGAGTTTGCTAGTGTTGTGGAGCGCTTTAAGGAAGAGAGCGGCGTGCAGTTGAACGCCGACTACTTTGGTGTGATCGAGCAAAAAGGAATTTTTGTAAAACGCTCGGCGACCGATGCGGGTGTTCAGCTGCAGTTTGAAATTCAGGAATTGATGCGTTGGAATCGGATTTGGACTGTCCTCAAAGAGGTTGAGCGATGGAATGAGAAAGGCTTTGTCGCCCTTGACGAGCCAGCGTTCGATCCGCGCAAGTTTAAGAAAGCCAATGCCAGTGGTTCGCAATGCCCAAGCTGCGGACACGGTTATGAGGGAGCTCCGAAGTTTTGCTCTGAGTGCGGTCACAAATTTACCGCTGCCGCCTAAGGTAGTCCTAGATGTGGCCGAGGATGACGTTTCGGATATCTTCCATTCGCTTCCGGTTTTCACCCCAGTCGCTGTATCCGAAACGCGATGAACTCCGGAACTGCACGGTCTTTGTGGGCTCATCAAAATAGAATTCGACGTCGTCGATTGTTTGCATGACACCCGAACGAAATTCAAAGTGCAGATAGTTTCCGTCTTCTTTGATGAGCCGAGCATGCGGTTGCTTGGAGAGCTCGGCTTTGAGCGCTACGGCCGCATCGGCCGAGGACTTTGAATAGGTGAACGGAACGATTTTATGCTCTGCCGAAATGCTTTGTGTGGAGACACAGTTTGGCCGCTCCGCACATGGCGCCAGTCGTCCTTCAAGATACAGGTTGTCACTAGGCCCGGTTCGGGTTTGGTAGGCATCGATAAGCGAGCAGCCACAGGCAAGCGAAGCGATAAGTGAATAGAGCATGAGAGTGATGGGTGAACGCATTCGTCTAGCTTCGCAAAAACTCAGAGCTGTTCAAGATACATTGCAAGTCGTCGCTCAAACCAGGTCTGAGGGTGAAGAGTCGGTCGCAGGATGACGGCGCGAAGCTGGCCGCGCAACGTCATGGCATCGATGTATCCCATATGTCCACCGGAGTCTTGTCGATCGAAGACGAGCCAGTCCGATCCGACCGCTGATGGGGAAAAGTCGGTGGGGAGGTCCGCGAAGCCGTGTGTGATGGGGTCGTCGTCGGCAGAAAGTACGACGAGTGGAAGCGAGGTGCTCGACAGGTACCGACCGCTTGAGGCTCTTGCGTAATAGTCTTGACGATTTTCGAAGCCACCGGCCCGGCTGGTGTAAAGTTCGTCAAACTCTTCGACGCTCGACAAAGGGTTGAGATTCGCACGTGCGTGAAGTGCGACTTTCTGGAGTTTGCGCTGTTGATCTGTTGTCGGCGTCATCGACTTGCGGTCGTTGAGCAACTGCAAGAGATCAAAGACGAAGCGGCTTCCATAGAGGCGCGAGCTTTCATGGCTGAGTCGTCGCGACGCCCGGGCGAGATCAAAGGGCGGGTTTACGGCAATAGCAAAGTCGGGAAGAGCTCCCTCAATTTGACTCCACTCCTCACGATTGAGAGGGGTCGTCTTCAGTGCCGGGACAATTCCGGCGGCGAGGAGGCACGCCGCATTTGCAGAAAGACTGAATCCAAGTATACCGTGTTGAGTATTTGGCCATTGTTTTTTGGCCCAATGAATAACGCGTGCGATATCGTCGCTTCGGCCAGAATGGTAGGGTGCCATCGCGAGTCCTCGACCTGCGCCACAGCCGCGGTGGTTCCAGAGCATCGTATTAAAGCCGGCCTGCGCGGCGGCGACAGCGGCGCGCGGCATATAGACGGAGTCGACGTCGCCGGACAGCCCATGAAAAATATGGAGCCAACCTCGACCTGCAGGACTTCCCGGCCCGATGTGACCAATGAGTTTGTCGCCATCCGAAAGTGGAAGAGTGTGAGCTTTTGAAAGGGCAAACTCCTGCCGAGAAAGGCTTGGGAGAATATGCCCGAGAAGGGTCTGCGTATGTCCCCCACGGAGCGCTGGCGAGAGAGGTGTCGTTGCGGCGAGCTGTCGACGGAGCAGGGAGAGGCGCGAAATCTTTTCCATAGAAGGAAATAAAGCCCGGATACATCCTGCTTGGCCACCGTTTTTAATTCTTACTTCGACACGAAAATGGATTCTTGTCGAAGGGACGGGCATGTTGTCGCAATGTTTGCTGCAAGGGCCTTGATCTTCTTGATGTTTCTGTCAGCTGCGACGGCGAATGCCGACCTGACTTTGACTTTCGGCGGAGACGTTAATTTCAATAAAACCCTGCAAAACCCTGCAGGCGAAGGCGTTCGCGTTCGCGGCCGCGCCTATCGATTTGAACAGTTGACCGCAGACCTGCGACCTCTGGTCGACGGCGACGTGAACTTTGCCAATATTGAAACAGTCGTCACTTCACAAGCTGCTTTACCGCCGCAGGACAAAGCTTTTGTTTTTCGCTCACATCCGAACTCGATCCGTCATCTCGTAGATATGGGATTCAATCTGTTTGGCTTAGCGAATAACCATTCTTACAACCATGGCTTCGCAGGATTGGAAGAGACACTGTCGATATTTGAAGGTCTTGCGCATTCAGTCCCGAGAGCGATTGCCTTTTCTGGCATTGAACGAACTCGTGAGGATTTTGGCCGCGCCCGTATTTTGCGCGTTGGTGCCCACACCATTGCGTTTGCGGCGATCGGCATTATGGACTCGCAGTTTAGAGTTGGGTCAGCTCCGCGAGCCGGTGTCCTGAATGTGAAGAATCAAGCGGACTACGACTTGGTTTTAAAAAGTCTGCGTGAGGCGGTTGCTGATCTTAAGATTCTCTCGGTTCACATGGGTATAGAAATGAAGACCTCGCTTGAGACGGGACAGCGGTCAATGCTTGAGCGCGCTCTGAGCGAAGGCGATGTGGATTTGGTCTTGGGACATCATCCTCATGTCGTTCGACCGGTTCAGTCGATCCAAGGAAAAGCGATTTTCTATTCACTCGGCAATTACTTGATGGTCGGCTCGGCGAACATCACGGGCCGCGGTATTGAAACAGACTACGGCCTTTTCGGGCGGGCCCATTTTGCGTGGGATGCAGTTTCACGACGGCTGAAGCTTCAGGCCGTTGAAGCCATTCCGTTGACGGATACACATCTCCAGCCAAAGCCGCATGGCGCCCAGGCCGCCGAGGCGCGAATTCAGGCGCTCAACTCGCTTTCGACGCGAGAACTTGGCTCAGCCGCGATGCGTTTTCGAATATCAGCGATGGGTTCGGGTGTGTTTTGTAATCCACAGAGTTTGGCGTACTCGGTTCGTGCGAAGGCCGTCTGCGGGGAGGGAAGATGAACGGTAAGTTAGCATCCATTTTTCTTAGTATGGCGCTTTTGGCGAGTGGCCAGTCGGCATCGGCCTACGTTCTTGTAACGGACGTCGACGACACGATCAAGGTGACTCACGTTCGCGATGTTGTTGACCGCACGATTCGTTTTCTGACTGAACCAAAGTCATTTGCGGGAATGGAGCTGCTTTATAAACGGATGCTGAGCAGTCAGCCACACCCGGAGTTTGCTGTGGTCAGCGGAGCGCCGCGGGCCGTTCGGGTATCATTACAATGGTTTTTGTCGGCGTTTGGGTTTCCGGCCCCGACTTATCTGCGTATGCGAGAGATATTTGAAGACACAGCGCTCTTCAAGATCAATGCGATTTCCAATTTGTTTCGTTTCAACGAGCGCGATGGCGCCGTCGTAGTGATGGTCGGCGATGATACCGAACAGGATCCGTTCGTCTATGACAATATTTCGAAAAACTACTATATCGAACCGACCGTGTATATTCGCCGTGTTTCGAACCGTGGTATCGGAGCGGGGGCGCAGTACTTTGATTCTGCCGCCGACATCGCAGTCTTGGAGTTTTTGGCGGGACGTCTTGAGCCGCAGGATGTCTATGATGTCTATAAGAGTGTTTTGAACGAAGCTGAGCTTTCGCGACTATTTGTACCGGGAGAGTATTGTCCCGGTGAACAGAGTCCACGTCTGTCAGCAACGGTATCAAGAACCTTCCTTGAGCCTGCAATGATCAAGGGTCTGATCGACATCGAGGATCATTTGCGTCGAGTGTGTCGAGGAACAGCGGAGTGGTTTAGATTACAGTCGGAGATTTCAACGCCACGACCACTTCGTAGTGTCGAGTAAATGGGAATTGCTCGATGACGGCCACAGCATCGAGCGTCAATCCCGCTTCGCGCAGCGTTTGAAGATCGCGACCAAGCGATTCCGGAAAGCACGATATATAAATCCAATCCGCCCGTCTTGCTGCGGGGTTTTGGAGAATATCGAGAAACTTGCCAAGACCTGAACGTGGCGGGTCGACAAGAATCAAATCGGGCTCTCCAATATCGACCTTCTGCGAACCGCGAATAAAGTCGCCGGCGTGAATCGCAACGCGCTCTTCGAGTCCAGAGGCGCGTAGTCCCTGAGTCAGTCCATCAAGTGCAAGGCGGTCAGTTTCAAATACGGAAACGTTTTGGAAGAGGCTGGCGAGAGGCAGCGTGAAGTTTCCGATACCACAGCCGAACTCAACCGCCGTACGCCTATTCTTTTGCCTCTGGCGAATGAGTTCGACCACAGTTTGAACGAGTTTTCGATTGGCTCGCAATCCAGGTTGAGTGAAGGTACCAACGGTTGCGAACAAGTCGCGAGCCTCTCCATAGACCCAAGTTTGAAACCACGGGGCAAGAACGGGATCAATTAATCGAAAGCGACGCCCCTCGTCGCCCGCCGTAACGCGCTTGCGGCGCTGGCCCATCTCAACAATCCAGCCTCTTTCAAGGGTTCGTGTGAGCCAGCATTCTTCATTGAGGACGTCGCGAATGTCCTCGTTGGAGAAGTCGAGCCATAGTCCACATTCGCCGCGAGGTCCAACCCTGAGGCGCACCGATCCGCGCCGCGAAACTGGTGGAAGATCGGCAACAAAGCGCTGATAAAACTGCTCGAGCGGTGGGCTGAACTGGGCGCAGCCGGCGCTCTCGAGAAGAGGTTTGCAATGGCGGATTT
>JAEUWE010000379.1 GCA_016791465.1 Pseudobdellovibrionaceae bacterium | reverse complement strand
GAGAGAGCGAACCGGCGCGGCGAAGCTTTAGCTCCTGCTCAACATGGTAGTCGCATTTAATATTTGCTCGACTCGTAGACGCAATAACAATGATTAAGAATGTGAGTCCGATGCGCATGCTTCAATAGTGTCAGATAAATCAATTTCGATCAAGCGCGCATGAATCCAAGCCTCGCATCTCTGCCAAGGCCGAGACCAGGTCACTGCTCAGCCTTCTCCGAACGATGGCCTCTACTTTTCTTCGACAGAAGACTGATTCTCCGCGAGGAATAAAAACGCCGGCGTTCTCCGTCCAGAAGGGAAGCGAAAACTGACCGCTAAGGCATCACACTTTGGTCCCGACAAGACCATAGTAATTGTTCTTATAGTAGTGGGGAACCTGTTGGACATTAAAACCTGCGTTTTTCATCGCAGCACAAAGTTCTTCCTTCGGATAAAGATACCTAGAAATCCCAGGGCTATCGTCCCTTATCGGATCGAATAATCCAAACGCAGTGCCTGATGTCGGCGCAAAAGAAAAATCAATGTGTTGCATTCTAACGATGGAATCAAATGAAGACCGACAGGAGACCTCACCATCTCGAAACATTTTTTTCCACGAGTTGAAAGTCTCTGCAGACTCACAGCAGTCGATGATAAATTTGCCACCGGGAAGCAACCAATCGTTGATTCGATTAAAAAGCATCAGCTCTTCATTTTTGTCCATAAGCCCAGATGTCTCCAATACCATGACGGCGTCAAAGGATGCTTTTTCAAATTGAATCTGCCTGATGTCGGCCGGGAGGAAATACACTTTTCCTGTATCATCTTTAGCCTTTGCCAACTCAAGAACGCTTCGACTTCGGTCAACGGCCGTTAACCTGAAGCCCATTCTCGAAAGCCAAATATCGATCAGTCCGTCACCACATCCTAAATCCAAAATTGAAGCACCTTGAGTCAGGTTCAAGTGCTCCTGACACCAGATGGCTTTACGCTGGCGTGACGGCCATAAATCTGGGTTATCTGCATGAAACGTAACCTGGAGGAATTCCGCCCAAAACTCGTCAAACGACTTATGGTCCATGGTTCATCCTATCTTGGCAAATTCCCTAGGCAAGCTTCAAGATCCAAGGTTTCTCGAGTACACACCGATCCGAAAACCAATGTGCACACGACGTTCCTTATTTTACCGCAAACGCATCAGCCTTCATGCCAAGCGCCGAGGCGAGTTCACCCACAGGGCGCAAGTCACCGGCGCGAAAGACCATAGCGTCGCGGCGTTTTTCATTAAAAAAGTACTTGAGATGCACAAGAGTCCCGAAGCGATCGGAGATCTCAAGTGACGAAATCACAAAGCCGGCTCGAAGTTTCGGAATGATGATCGCGTTATTGGTGGCGACGTGGCGCGAGTGGGCGATCTGAAAACCCTTAGCTTCAAGGCGCTTCATCACTTCACTTAAGAGCGCGCGATAGAGCCCTCGGCGGCGAAACTTCGGGAGGATCGCGCTGTTTCGCATGTAGTAGGTCTCATAGTCTGATTGCGCGCCAATCGCCCAACCACAGAACTCATCGCCACAAAATAAACCAAGATCGAGCCTGAAGTGTGCCTGCGTGTTCTTTGAAAGCTCACGCAAACAGCCTCGCTCCGACTCACTGAGCAGCGACCGAACATCGAGCATAAGACCTTCGTCATCAAAGATCTTTGGACTCCACTCATCCAAGTGCTTCTGCATCACCTCTGGAGTCAGTTCGCGAATAGAAAAACCTTCTGGCAGTTTGTGATTGATCACTGTAACTCACAGTTCACTGAGAGTCGCGGACCGTTAGGAATCTCTAAATCCGTGAAACTTTCGGGATGATCTTCTGTCGGCACTCTCGCCGTAGTGAAAAGAATCCGTTTTCCTGCGCTCTCAATGAAAGTGTATAACGTTGATAGCTTCCGATTCCAATCGACCTTGAAGTCATATCCATGAGAGCTGCCTGCAAATACGCGATTGTTTACGGTTTCACTTTGAATCACTAGGCGCTGCTTTTGAAGCGCTTGATCCACGTCTTGATACCAAGCTTCACAGAACAGATCTGCGGCATTCACCTGAATGGAGAACAGACTAAAAGCTGCGGCGACAATATGTTTCTTCATTCTCTACCTCGTACAAATTCCATGGAAGCGCTGCATTTGTCCGGCAGACTGTCCCTCACGGAAGATGCACACCGCGCTCGCGCGCCGTCACCAGTGCATCCTCGTAGCCGGCGTCGACATGGCGGAAGATTCCCATCGCGGGGTCCGCGATCAACACACGCTCAAGACGACGAGCAGCCTCTGGCGTGCCATCGGCGACAATCACCTGTCCCGCATGAAGCGAGTAGCCCATACCGACGCCGCCGCCGTGGTGGAAACTCACCCACGTCGCACCACACGCCGTATTCACAAGCGCATTGAGAATCGGCCAATCAGCAACCATGTCGGAACCATCTTTCATGGCTTCCGTCTCGCGATTGGGCGATGCGACGGAACCGCAATCCAAGTGATCGCGACCGATGACAATCGGCGCTTTCACTTTTCCAGTTCGAACAAGTTCATTGAACATGAGCCCCGCCTTATGGCGCTCACCGTACTCAAGCCAGCAGATCCGCGCCGGCAACCCCTGAAACGCAATTCTCTCCTGCGCCATATCGAGCCAGCGATGCAGCGATTTCTTATGTGGAAAGAGTTCGCGAATCGCATCATCAGTCACTTTGATATCGGCGGGATCTCCAGAGAGCGCAACCCAGCGGAATGGGCCAGAGCCCTTACAAAATAGCGGACGAATGTATTCAGGCACAAAGCCCGGAATATTGAACGCGTCTTTCACGCCACCTTCAACGGCGCGAGCGCGAATATTGTTTCCGTAATCAAACGCAATCGCCCCGCGCTTTTGCATCTCCAGCATTCCGGCCACGTGTTTTGCCATCGAGGCCGTTGAGAGCTCGACGTAACGCTTTGGATTTTGTACGCGAAGTTCGGCTGCCTTTGAAAGCGAATAACCCTCAGGGATATATCCGTTGAGCGGATCGTGCGCACTCGTCTGATCGGTTACAACATCTGGCGAGTACCCTCGCTTGATCAGCTCATGAATCACTTCAGCCATATTGCCTTCAAGCGCAACCGAGCGCGCCACACCGCGCGCACGATAGTCATTCACGCGCTTGATCGCATCATCGATGTCGCTTGCCACTTCATCGACATACTTTGTGCGCAATCTAAAATCGATTCGCGTGCGATCGACCTCTACGGCGAGCACCGCTGCACCAGCAAACACCGCTGCCAGCGGCTGAGCTCCGCCCATGCCACCAAGACCGGCCGTCAAAACCGTGCGGCCTTTGAGCGGAGTCTCCTCTGAATAGCCCTTAGTCGTCGCAAAATGCTTGCGGCCACACTCCGCAAACGTTTCGTACGTCCCCTGCACGATACCCTGAGTTCCGATGTAAATCCAAGAACCCGCCGTCATCTGGCCGTACATCATCAAACCCTTTTTATCGAGTTCGTGAAACACATCCCAGTTCGCCCAGTTCCCAACAAGATTTGAATTCGCCAAAAGCACGCGAGGCGCATCGACGTGGGTTTTTAAAATCCCAACTGGTTTTCCACTTTGCACGAGAAGCGTCTCGTCGTTCTCAAGGGTGCGAAGGCTTGCAAGAATCTTATCAAACGCGGGCCAATTGCGCGCGGCTTTACCGATACCACCGTAAACCACGAGATCCATCGGCCGTTCGGCAACGTCGGGATCAAGATTATTCTGAATCATCCGATAGGCCGCCTCTTGCAACCAGCCCTTACAGCTCATATCGCTTGGCTTGCCACCTTTTGGCGCATGAATCTCGCGCGGACCCGTTGGAAATGACCCCATCTTGCCTCCCCCGTCAGAACGACTGAACCCCACCGGGAAACTACACAAGGCGGGGCGGCATCGGCAAGTTTCACATGAATCAAACGTGACAGACTGCGGAGTGCGCCGCGACAATACCCCATGCTCGACCGCTCTGGCCTGATTGCCGCCATTTTCGCCTACACCGCCTGGGGCTTCTTTCCGCTGTATTGGCACTACTTAAAGCACATCTCCGCCCTCGAGACGATGAGCCACCGCGTGATCTGGTCGTTTGTTTTTTATGGAGTGGTCGCCCACTTTCGAGGTTCCCTCCCTCGCTTCACGAAGCTTTTGAAGAACCGTCGAACCGTTTTGCATCTCACTTTTGGCGCCGTGTTCCTGGCCGCCAATTGGCTTCTTTACGTGTGGGCCGTGACCCACGGGCACGTGATGGAGACAAGCCTTGGCTACTTTATTAATCCATTGATCAACGTCGCGGTTGGTTCGCTGTTCTTAAAAGAGCACCTGAATCGCAATCAGAAGATCGCACTTTTAACGGCAACCCTCGGCGTTCTCTGGCTCACTTATGACTACGGTCGACCACCATGGATCGCTCTCGCACTCGCAGTGAGTTTTGCCACCTATAGCATCGTGAAAAAACTTGTTCCTGGAGAGGCGACGCTGATCTCGATGGCCGAAACACTCGTGCTTTTTCCTGTCGCCATCGCCGCCGCTATTGCCATTCGATGGCTTGGCCCGACATCAGACGTTGCGCTCCTACATACGCCGGCGACTCTGTCTTCCGTCGACATTGCCCTGCTTGTCTTAGGAGGAGCAATCACCGGAATTCCGCTATTGCTTTTTGGAGTGGCGGCGCAGCGCCTGCCACTCACCGTGCTTGGATTTTTCCAGTATCTCGCGCCGACATTTCAGTTTTTGTCGGCGGTCTTGTTTTTCCATGAGCCACTCGGCGCCTCACGGCTCGTCGGCTTTTCGATGATCTGGCTCGCACTTGCGATCTTCATTCACGACACCTGGCGCGCGCGTAAAGTTCGGGTTCGGGACTAGTACTCTAACGAACCAAGTAAGCCGTCGCTCCGAGAATGATCGTCGTCATGAGCGTCATCATCACTCCCATCGCAACCGCCAAGCGAATCACGATTCGCGATTCCATCTGCGCCATCTCGGCGCGAATCGCCTTAAATTCAGTCCGGAACTCATTCCTAACATCAGCAAATTCCTGAGCCATCTCAGCCCGGACCGCCGTGAATTCGATCTCCATTTCACTTCTCAGAGAAGCGAACTCCGAGTGCATCTCGCTGCGAAACTCGCGCATATCGTGCTGAGTTGCCACGCGCAGATCCTTCACATCGTGAACCGTCGCCAAGTTTGAGCGAATAATATCGGCCATCATTCCCACCTGGGTTTCAGCTTGAAGCCGAGTGAACCCTACCTCTTCGAGTTTCTGTGCGTAACGAAGTGAATCTATCATTTTAAAAGCCCCTCTTCCACCAGTTCAGTCAGAAAATGAGCAAGCTCGCCGAGCAATCGCCATGACATTGAGAGGAGTGTTTCAATTTGAGAAAAACGATCTGCGATGAAAAATGGGCCGCGGCGCGGTCAGTCAGCGGGGCCGGCGGAACGTCCAAACGCCGACTGACACGTCACAGCTTCCGGCGCCGGCAGCTGGGGCGCAGCATCCCGCACGCCGCTAAAGCCGGTGCCAATCAATCGAAAGTACGGCGGCATCTTGCTCGGGAGAGGCGCGAATCACGTCGAGTGACTCGGCCAGCGCGCGCGTGAGAATCTCGCGAACGCGAGCGAGATCGTCATCGGACAAAGTCACGACGGCCGAGTAGTGCAGGTTCTCAAAACTGTCGCCAGATGAAAAACGGACCGCGCCAGATTCAAGAGCGGCAATCGTTTTAAGACGCCAGTTCGCATGATGCCTGCGAATGAGCGGCGAGGACTTTGCTAAGTGCACAACCGGATTTCGAATTTGAAACTGCGCAACACCGTGCTTCTCGGCCAAGCCTGCATCGACCAAAAAAGCGAGCACCTCATCGACGCGTTCTTGTGGAAGCGAAAGTCTCTGACTCAACGACTCGCGAGTTTGAAACTCTGGAATCGAGAGCAGAACGTGAATCGCACCATAGTGCCAACTGCTATAGTAGAGCGACTCTTGCTCGCGCCGAACCGTCTCTGAAATTTTAAGCCGCTCTTTGAGATTTCGGTGTCGCGCACTGTGCTCCTCAAGAAGTCGCGAAAGCGACTCGCGAAGACCGCGTGTGCCAGCGCGGTTGAGCTGAAGCAACAACAAAAAATAATCGAGCTCCCCTTGCGAAAAGCCAAAATGCCGGGCCGCCGCATCGGCCTGCTCGAGACTTAAGTGCGAGTCGCCATTGAGAACATTGGTGACATGCGAAACCTGGCAACCCATCGCTTCGGCAAGAAGCTTGCGACTGCCCCGACCTCCCGTGGTCTCATCATCGAGCCAGTGGCGAAGCAGCTGCTTGTAGTCGCGGTACTCATAAATATCCGTTTTTACTTTTGATTTTGCCATCACCTGATCCGAATTCAGTTTTTATGTAAAAACTGATTCATTTTTCAGAAAGTTTCAAGTGTACACGCAGAGAAATTCACCGAAAACAG